>CAYYBN010000179.1:0-1234 GCA_964470225.1 uncultured Methylotenera sp.
TGATGTGTTTATTTGTGTTGGCGTATTTATTGACAGCAAAGCCGATATGGACGACCGCATTCAAGACTGGAATTACCGCGCCACCAAAATGGCCATCAAGAGCGCAGTGTTACGTGAACCTAAAGCCGCCGATGTCTTAAAACAGTACAAAACAGCGCAACACCCGTTTGCGGCCAAAACACCAGAAGCTCACAACCGCCGTGCTGAAGATAAAGCCGCCGCGTTGGCCATTTCACAAATGAAGGAACGTAGCCGTTTGACCCAGCCGTTGTAATGGTCGGCAGTCATTCAATCCGGGCGATGGTGATAGAAGATAGGTGAACAAGCGTGAGTGCAATTAAAAAACAGGCTGGTGAGGTGCGGGAGTTTTTATTCAGCAAGGATGATTTTGCCCGCATCCGTGACCTCATTTATCAACATGCCGGTATCGCCTTGTCTGAAGCAAAAACCGATATGGTGTATAGCCGTATTGGTCGACGCTTGCGTGCCTTGTCACTGAACACGTTCAAAGACTATCTGGACCGGCTGGAGCAGGCAGGGGATGCTGAGGAATGGCAGGCATTTACCAATGCGCTCACTACCAATCTGACCTCATTTTTTCGTGAGGAGCATCACTTTCCGATTTTGGCACAACATTTGCAAACGCTGTCCAGGCAAGTGCCAGGAAAGCCGCTGCGCATTTGGTGTTCTGCGGCATCGACGGGTGAAGAACCTTACACCATCGCCATGACCGCCTGTGAGGCCTTCAATACGCTGCGACCACCGGTTGAAATTCTGGCAACGGATATCGACACCAACGTGTTAGCCACCGCGGCACAGGGCATCTATCCGTCAGACAGGGTACAAAAGCTGGCTGAGCCGCAACTGCGACAGTTCTTTGAACGTGGCACTGGCAGCCAAGCCGGTATGGTGCGTATCAAGCGCGCATTACGTGACTTGATTACGTTTCAGCCACTGAATCTGCTGGATAAAGCCTGGCCCATGCAGGCGCCATTTGATGTGATTTTTTGTCGCAATGTCATGATCTATTTTGACAAACCTACGCAGGCCAGCATCATTGCCCGTTTTGTGCAATTGATGCATGCAGACAGCTTGCTGTTTGCCGGTCACTCTGAAAACTTCCTGTATGTGTCTGAGCAGTTGCAGTTGTTAGGCAAGACCGTGTACAGGTTAAAACAAGGCGAGACCAAACGCAGTGCCACGCCCATTCTCAGGAAGTCACCATGAGTTTTTT
>CAYYBN010000179.1:1244-4279 GCA_964470225.1 uncultured Methylotenera sp.
TTGCGACCACGCTTTATTTTGACCGCACCTTTAATGCCGAAGCGGCCAAAATTGGCCCCGGTGAATATTACTTCACTGATAAAGACATGTTGATTGTCACCGTGCTGGGTTCTTGTGTGTCTGCCTGCATCCGCGACACACAGTCTGGGATTGGTGGCATGAACCACTTTATGTTGCCTGAGGGCAGCGGCCCGGACCGCGATAATCCGGTATCCGAATCCATGCGCTATGGCAGTTATGCCATGGAAGTACTGATCAACCAGTTGCTACGTAATGGCGCCAAACGTGAGCATCTGGAAGCCAAAATTTTTGGTGGTGGCAATGTATTGCGCAGCTTTTCTGCCAATAGTGTGGGCGACCGCAATGCCAGCTTTGTTAAAAACTACCTGAAAGCCGAAGGCATCAAAGTCACTGGCGAAGACCTGCTGGATGTGTATCCACGCAAGGTTTACTACTTTCCCAAAACCGGCAAGGTACTGGTGAAAAAACTCAAACAACTGAATAACTACACACTGGTGAAACGTGAACAAGCCTACTCCAGCAAACTGAAAAGCAATGATGTGGCTGGGGATGTCGACTTGTTTTAATGCCTAAGGGGGGCCGTATGAAAACCAAAGTTCTGGTCATTGATGACTCTGCACTGATCCGCAGTCTGTTGACTGAAATTATTAATGACACCCCAGATTTAGTCGTGGTGGGCACGGCACCAGATCCACTGGTCGCCCGTGAACTCATCAAGCAATTGAATCCGGATGTATTGACACTGGATGTTGAAATGCCCCGCATGGACGGGCTGGATTTTCTGGAAAAACTGATGCGTTTGCGGCCGATGCCGGTGGTCATGGTGTCCACGCTGACAGACAGAGGTTCCGAAATCACCCTGCGCGCACTTGAACTGGGCGCTACCGATTTCGTCACTAAACCCAAGGTGGGTATTGCACAAGGGATGCAACGCTATGCCGAAGAAATTACTGATAAAGTCAGGGCCGCGGCCAAAGCCAAGCTGTCAACCTTACAACACCTCGCCAAACATCCAACCGCACCCGTGCAGTTGAGTGCACTGCGCAATCCGTTAATTAGTAGTGAAAAGCTGCTGATTATTGGCGCTTCGACCGGCGGTACCGAGGCGATTAAGGCGTTTTTAATGCAAATGCCATCGGACTGTCCTGGCATTTTGATTACCCAGCATATGCCAGCCGGGTTCACCCGCTCGTTTGCCAACCGGCTGGATGGGTTGTGCAAAATTTCAGTCAAAGAAGCGGAAGATGGCGAGCGTGTACTGCCTGGACATGCCTATATTGCACCAGGTGACCAGCACATGCTGTTGGCCAAAAGCGGTGCCAATTATGTCACCCGTTTACAAGACGGTGAACCGGTGAACCGTCACAAACCGTCGGTAGATGTGCTGTTTGACTCAGCAGCCCTGCATGCAGGCAAAAACGCGCTGGGTATCATACTCACCGGCATGGGCAAGGATGGCGCAGCCGGGATGTTGCGCATGCGTGAGGCCGGGGCGTATAACTTTGCCCAGGATGAAGCCAGTTGTGTGGTCTATGGCATGCCCAGAGAAGCCGTTCAGCAGGGTGCAGTGCATGAGGTAGCCGATTTGCAAGCGTTGCCCAGGCTGGTGTTGCAACACTTAAGCCACCATGGTGAACCGGCCATGCGTGTGTAATTGGCAAACAAGGATGAAAACAGGCTGTGAAAAGGCGCGTTTTTCAACAGACAGGATGCAATACAGGCACCGGATAATGTCTGGTATGACCGTAATGAATGAATGGAGTAAGTGATGGCAGATCCCAACACAAGATTTCTGGTGGTCGATGATTTTTCGACCATGCGCAGGATTATTCGTAAC
Organism: uncultured Methylotenera sp.; assembly: GCA_964470225.1. GTDB lineage: Bacteria > Pseudomonadota > Gammaproteobacteria > Burkholderiales > Methylophilaceae > Methylophilus. The sequence continues at coordinate 3,103 of CAYYBN010000179.1, forward strand.
CTGTTAAAAGAACTGGGTTATAGCAATGTTGAAGAAGCTGAAGATGGCGTCAATGCATTGAGTATGTTACATAACGGTGAGTTTGATTTTGTGGTATCCGACTGGAACATGCCAAACATGGATGGCCTAACCTTGCTACAAAATATTCGTGCCGATAGCAAGCTGGGCAGTTTACCCGTATTAATGGTGACCGCCGAAGCGAAAAAAGAAAATATTATTGCTGCGGCGCAGGCCAAAGCCAGCGGCTACATCGTTAAACCGTTTACAGCAGCTACGCTGGATGAAAAGCTAGTCAAAATATTCGAAAAAATGGAAAAAGGTGAGGTGTCATGATGTCCGAGCCGATTGCTACGCCGCTTAACAGTGCAATGCCCCTGATTGAGACACCGCATGACGATATGATAAGCCGCATTGGTCACATGACACGGTCTTTGCATGACAGTTTAAGCGCGCTGGGCTATGACAAAGTGTTGGAGCAAGTGGCGCAAGAAATTCCCGATGCCAGAGATCGGCTAAATTATGTGGCCAAAATGACCGAGCAGGCGGCAGAGCGTGTTCTGAATGCCACGGATGAAGCCACCCCCTTACAAAACGACTTGTCCTCAGGTGCCGCTACACTGGAACAACGCTGGAAAAGCATCCTTGAACGCCCCTCACTGAAATCTGAATACAATCAAGCGGTACAAGAAACGTTGGCTTATCTCAGCTTGGCTGACCAGCATACCGCCGCAACCAAAGCCTTGCTGATGGACATCATGATGGCTCAAGATTTTCAGGACCTGACCGGCCAGGTGATTAAAAAAATCACTCTGCTGGCACAAGACCTGGAGCAGCAACTGGTACAAGTACTGGTTGACTTTTCACCCTCCAGCAAAGTGGATGACAATTCCTTATTGAACGGCCCGCAAATTGACCCGCATAATACGGTGGATGTGGTGGCGGATCAGCAGCAGGTGGATGATTTGCTGGATAGCCTGGGTTTTTAAATACCGTGGCTATGGCGGGATAGCGTGCTATAACCAGTGAGCTTGAGCTCGTCAGAGTTTTTTGTGGCAGCGATTGTTGTATTAGGCACTCTTAAATAAGTTAGCCTAAGCCTACCCGTTCTTCCGGCACCAGCCCTGCCAATTCCTCATCACTATATAATCTGCCGCGTGTAATAAACGCCAGCCCTGTG
>CAYYBN010000180.1:0-4268 GCA_964470225.1 uncultured Methylotenera sp.
GTCAGTGCCGACTTTCACGAGCTAGGCATAGGCGAACCGTTGTCTATCTCTTCTGCCCACGGGGAAGGTGTACGCGACCTGATCGAACTGGCACTGGACAGTGTCAATGATAAAGAACAAGAATCGCAAACCGCAGCAAATCAGGAGAATCCGCGCATCGCCATCGTCGGTCGCCCCAATGTCGGAAAATCGACCTTGGTGAATGCGCTGTTAGGCGAGGACCGCGTGATTGCATTTGATGAACCTGGGACCACGCGTGACTCAATTGAAATTGCGCTGGAAAAAAACGGCAAACATTACACCATCATTGACACAGCCGGCGTTCGTAAACGTGGTAAGGTATTTGAAGCGATAGAAAAATTTTCTGTGATCAAAACCATGCAGGCAATTGAATCTGCCAATGTCGCAATTCTGGTGGTAGATGCCAAAGAAGGCATCACCGAGCAAGATGCGCACGTTGCTGCCTATATCGTCGATGCTGGTCGCGCATTGGTGGTCGCCATCAACAAATGGGATGGCCTGCAAGATGACGAACGTGAATGGATTAAACGTGAAATTGACCGCAAATTACAGTTTCTGGACTTTGCCAAGTTCCACTATATTTCTGCGCTGCGCAAAAAAGGCCTGAACGAACTGCTGGGCTCGGTTGATATCGCGTTTAAAGCAGCCATGGCCAAACTGGCCACGCCGCAATTAACCCGCGTCCTCGGGGAAGCCACCACTCAACACCAGCCTCCCATCAGTCGTGGCATCCGACCCAAACTGCGCTATGCCCACCAGGGCGGCAGCAACCCACCGATTGTGGTGGTGCATGGCAACCATGTGGATGGTGTCAAAGCCAGCTATACCCGCTATTTGGAAGGTGTTTTTCGCAAGGCCTTCCAACTGGTGGGCACGCCATTGCGTGTGCAATACAACCAGGGCGAAAATCCGTTTGACAAGCAAGAAGAAGAACGTAAAAAAGGCGAAGGCTTGGTCACCATGCGCCGCCGTAAAAATGAAATGCGCGCCAAACTAAAGGCGCGCAACGAAAAAAATAAAAGCAAACAGTAATTGACTTCTCATGCCCATCAAGGCTTTGCCCAATGCTTGAATGGGCGTCACCTAACTGTAATCACCAGTGCTTAGTCACGTCAGGTTTGATTGAAGTATGCGTAGGTTAGCCTAACGCAACTGCGGTAAGTGCTGAGACAGGCTGACGCCCAGATGCTGCGCCATACTGGCACCCAGTTTTTTGGCAAACCGGTCGACCACAGTTTCCTGATAGGTGAAGTCGACAATGCTCTCTTGCTTAATCACTTCGCGTGCCACATAGTCGGCACTGCCTTGTGCATCTGCCAGCCCCAACTTGATGCTTTCTTCACCGTTCCAAAATAAACCACTAAATGTTTCTTCATTTTCTTTCAGGCGTGTACCGCGCCCTTCACGCACCACGCGAATAAATTGCTGGTGTACCTGATTGAGCAATGACTGGGCGAATGCCTGATGTTTGGGATTGACCGGTGAAAACGAGTCCAGCATGGCTTTGTTCTCGCCCGCAGTCAGCAGACGACGTTCTACACCGACTTTTTTCATAATCTCGGTAAAGCCGTAGCCATCCATCAGCACACCTATTGAACCAACAATACTGGCCTTGTCGACAAAAATTTTATCGGCAGCCACGGCAATGTAGTAGCCGCCAGAAGCACAAATATCTTCCACCACAGCATATACAGGAATGTCCGGGTGCAATGTTTTCTGCCGGTGAATTTCATCATTGATGATACCTGCTTGCACCGGACTGCCGCCTGGGCTATTAATACGCAGAATAATGCCTTTGGTACCTTTGTTGTCATAGGCATCGTTCAGGCTGGTGATGACCGCGTCGGCATTGACTTCACCACCCGCCTCAATGACACCATTAATGTCTATCAGCGCCGTGTGTGCGCTAGATGGCGTTTTGCCTTGACCCACCCAACCGAGCAAGGCAAACAGCAGAAAGAACAAATATAAAAAGGTCAGTGATTTGAAAATGACAGACCAGCGTCGTGCAGCTTTTTGTTCGTGCAAGCCCGCCAACGCAATGTTTTCAAGCGTTTGAAATACCTGCGTGTACCCCTCGTTATGCATCGCTGCAGGCTTTTCAGAGGCATGGATGTTGGCTGCTGGGTCAACTGTTTGATCGTGTTCTTGCATGCATGTACTTTCCGGGAGTGGCCTCTACCGAGGCTTAAAATTGATATATGGATAAATTCTAGCAATATTCTGCACCTTTGCGTGCAGCCAAATGCTGCAAGTTGCATGCCTACATGCATTGATGCAATAAAAAAGACTGACCCTGTTTATGGCTTAATGGTTGCAATCTCAATCTCCACCCAGCCACCCAGCTCAGTGACTGCCAGCGCAGTCAGCGCTTGGTGCTTGCAAGGTCCCATCACACATTGCCCGGTTTGCGGGGCATACATGGCACCATGGGTCGCGCAGATAATCCACTCTTGGGTGACATTGAAAAATTTACCATGTTCCCAGTCCAGTTCAACCGGTACGTGCGCGCAACGGTTCACATAAGCATAAACCTGCCCGTCATAGCGGATGGCAAAACCAGTGGCATGCAGCCCAAGTTGCGGAATTGGGAAGCGTACGCCATCGCCTTTCTCGACCAACTGCGTACTGGCGAAACGAATGGATTGTGGATTCATGTCACCTGTTCCAGCAACCAGTCACGCAGGCTGGGCACGTGATCAAATAAATAGTGTGGTTGTATCGCTGCCAGTTGTGCAGCCGTTTGGGAGCCATAACTAACGGCAACCGTCACCACGCCGGCATGCTGACCCATTTGAATATCGTATTGCGAGTCACCGATCATCACACAGCGGGCCGGCAAAATAGAAAATTGATCCAGCAGGTCATGCAGCATCTGTGGATGGGGTTTGGAAAAGCACTCATCGACCGTGCGTGTGGCGGCAAAACAGTCTTGTAATCCTGACAATGCCAGTGCCTGATTTAATCCTCGGCGGCCTTTACCCGTGGCTACGGCTTGCTTCAAACCAAGCTGATGCAACTGCAAGATGGTGTCAGCCACACCGTCAAACAGTGCAATGTCATTTTCCTGTGCCAGATACAGCCGTTGATAATGCCCGGTAAACACTTGCGCCTGTGCCTGCGTAATATCGCCAAACAAGCGATGAATCGATTCGCGCAGTCCGAGACCAATGATGCTACGTGCTTGCTCGGCACTGATGGCTGGCAAGTCAGCCAGTGCTGCAGCGGTGATCAGCGCGCGGGTAATCAGTCCGGTAGAGTCGGCAATCGTGCCATCCCAGTCCCAGACAATTAAGTCAAACGGTTTCATTCATTACTTTCATTTGGAATAGACGCACCATTCCTGTCGGTTTTGGCCATAGCCTGGGTGTTAAAATGAGTTTGCGACGCCAGATAGGCTTGCAGTTCATCTGGTAACGGGGCTTGTAGATGCAGCATCTCGCCGCTCAGCGGATGGGCGATACGGGTTTCGTAGGCATGCAAAAACATGCGTTTGAGGCCACTTTTTTGTAATCGTTTGTTTAAGGCAAAATCGCCGTATTTGTCATCTCCGAGAATCGGGTACCCCAAATGCGCCAGCTGTACCCGCAGCTGATGGGTGCGACCGGTAATCAACTTGGCAGACAGCAGCGCACAATCTGTGTAGCGCTCCTGCAAATAGAACCAGGTTTCCGATACCTGTGTTTCCACCTCGAACTGACCCCGAGCCGCATGCCGCTGGGCGACAATACCACTGGCTTTGATTGACTTGCTTCCCGCACGTGTATCAGACAATAACGGGGCGTTTACCACTTGTACACGTCGCTCCCCTGATTCGGTGACAAACTTTTGCAAGTCTAACGACACTCTTTTTTGCTTGTCGTGCCACTGCCCTTGCACCAACATCAGATAGCGTTTGTCCATCTGGTGCTGACGCATGGCCTGATGCAACGCAGTTAAGGCCGAACGTTTTTTGGCAACCATCAGAACACCCGAGGTTTCGCGGTCTAGGCGGTGCACCAGCTCCAGAAACTTGGCCTGCGGTCGCTCCAAACGCAATTGCTCGATGACGCCCAGACTGATACCACTGCCGCCATGCACCGCCATGCCGCAAGGTTTGTTCAGCACCAGCATGGCATCGTCTTCATAAATCACACAATCGGCCAGTTTTGCTTTAAGCGGTTGTACAGGCTTGGCTACAACTTCAGCGACACGCACTGGTGGTACCCTAACCACATCACCTAACTGTAAACGGTATTCGGGTGCCA
>CAYYBN010000181.1:0-1761 GCA_964470225.1 uncultured Methylotenera sp.
CCACAAGAAGATTGTCGGCCATTTGTAAGCATTGCCGAACAACTGCTGGCGGCCGGATTAAACGTTCCCCGTGTGTTGGCACAAGACATCACGCAGGGCTTTCTGTTACTGAGCGATCTTGGTAATGACACCTATTTGTCACAACTGACCCCAGATAACGCACATAGTTTATATTCGGATGCTTGGCAGGCGTTGATTCAAATGCAGTTGGCTACCCAGACCGATAGCCTGCCAACTTATGATGCCGGGCTGCTCATGCGTGAATTACAGTTGTTCCCAGAGTGGTTTGTAGGTCAGCACTTGGGTAAGACTTTGTCACCCGCGCAACAGGCTGTGCTGGATAAGACTTTTGCCCTATTGATAAACAATATCCTGCAACAACCACAAGTCACGGTACACCGCGACTACCACTCGCGTAATCTGATGGTCACCGCCGACCATAATCCTGGTGTGCTTGATTTTCAGGATGCGGTCATCGGCGCCATTACCTATGACCTGGTTTCACTGTTTAAAGATGCCTACATCTGCTGGCCTGAGGAAACACTGATGGACTGGGTCGTGCGCTACTGGCAGGCTGCCAAAAAAGCCGGGTTACCAGTACATGCCGACTTTGGTGCGTTTTACCGTGACTTCGAGTGGATGGGGGTGCAGCGACATATTAAAGTATTAGGTATCTTTGCCCGCTTGTTTCACCGTGATGGCAAGGCGGGCTATTTGAAAGACATGCCGCGAGTCATGGCCTATTTGCACTCGGCCTGTGAGCGCTACGTCGAATTACGTCCGTTCTTTAAACTGTTACGTGAGTTGGAACAAGGCTAAACCATGCATGCCATGATACTGGCCGCTGGTCACGGCGCACGCATGCGGCCACTGACCGACCATACGCCCAAGCCTTTGTTGATGGTGGGTGGCAAGCCATTAATTGTCTGGCACATCGAACGTTTGGCCAGCGCGGGCTACCGTCAATTGGTGATCAACCATGCCTATCTGGGGCAGCAAATCGAGGCAACACTGGGCGATGGCCGTCCGTGGGGAGTTCGTATTGCTTACAGTGCCGAGGCTGAGGCACTCGAAACCGCAGGTGGCATAGCCTATGCCATGCCTTTGCTGGGTGATGCGCCGTTTCTGGTGGTCAACGGCGATGTGTTTACCGACATTGATTTTGCCAGCCTGGCATTGCCGCCGGGCAAGTTGGCGCATCTGGTTATGGTGGACAATCCTCCGCAACATGCGCGCGGAGATTTTGCGCTGGTGGATGGTTTGTTGCATGACCTGCCAAGTGGTCGGCTGACGTTTGCCGGGGTGGGTGTTTATGACCCGCAATTATTTGCCAGCGTATCGCCCGGCAGTGTTGCCAAGCTGGCCCCGTTATTAACTAAGGCGATGCAGGCACAACAGGTGAGCGGTCAATACCACAGCGGACTCTGGCATGACATCGGTACACCAGAACGCCTGACCACGCTGGACAACTGGTTACATAAACGGTCTGCCCGTGTGCATCCAACCGCACGCGTACAAGGGGAGTTTGAATGAAACAGCCATATAGCTACAAAACCGATAAACTCGCGCACCAGTTTCTGATGTGGATAGAACGTATGGGACTGGCCATGGTGACCATCGCCACCTTTTTTTCACTCGGCCATGAAGTCAGCCGCATGTGGCATGCGGGCATGGTAGGCCTGGGCGACTTGCTGCAACTGTTTCTGTATCTGGAAGTATTTTCCATGATTAACAGTTATTTTGGCTCAGGCAAATTGCCCA
>CAYYBN010000181.1:1771-4263 GCA_964470225.1 uncultured Methylotenera sp.
ATGCGCTACCCGATTTACATCGCCATGGTGGCGCTGGCCCGATATTTGTTACTAGACATGAAAGAAATGACTGAAACCCATATGTTGGCAGTGTCTGTGGCCATTTTCATTTTAGCAGTGTCGGTACTGGTCATGCGTTATGGTCACTCGCGTTACCCCTATGAAGATGTGCCCGAGCAAAAGCGGGATTTGCTTTAACCATGCCCAGTTTACTCACCCATATACGGCAAGGCTTTAGCCTTTGTTGTGCCAATTGGTTACGCGAAACATGGCTGCTAAAGCCTGTGGTCGGCTTGTGGCTGGGCTGGCTGAGTATTTCGCCCATGTCTGCGCAAGAGGCTTGGCAGAGTCCGGAGTTTATTTTGCAAGCATTTGAAGAGGTGGCGCTGAAAAGTGAATACAGCAAAGGCGACCAACTGATACACAAATGGGAGCAGCCCCTGCGTGTGTGGATCGCCCACCATGCTGATCAGGAAAAGACCCACGACTGGCTAGCCACCACCCATCTGGAACATTTGAGCCGACTGACCGGTCTACCCGTGTATCGCGTAGACCGGGCCGAAGATGCCAATCTGACTATCGTCTTTACCAAACGGCAGTTATGGCGCAACGAAATTGTGCTGTTGTCAGGCAACCTGAAAGCCAAGCCACCTCGCGGTGCGCTGTGTCTGTTTGGTATAGACCTCGATAGCCGTAAAGCCATCAAGCGTGGCTGGGTGGTGATTCCGGTCGACCAAGCGGAAGAATACCGGCATTTGCTGGCTTGCATTGTGGAAGAAATGACCCAGGTCATGGGCTTGCCTAACGACTCGAACAAGGTGTTTCCTTCCATTTTTAATGACAGCACCCCGGACAGTTTGCTCACCGGATTGGACAGCTTGTTATTGAAATTGCTGTATTTGCCATCTATCAAGTCAGGCATGCGCAGCACCCAAATTCGCCCGATTCTGACGCGTACACTAGAGCAATGGCAGGCAGATGGCACCATCGCGCAAGCGGAACGTGAGGTACGTCAGTCTGAGTTGTATGAGTTAATGGGGTACTGAGTATCAAGGTACATGGGCATACTGTTACTGCCCGAGAAAAGGATGATTATTTGGATGATTTAGCCCCCAGCCTCAATGCTGCTGAGTTCGCGCACAGACGATATGCCTTGTGTCGCGCCATGCAGCATGGCATCGCGGTCATTCCCACCGCGCCGGAAGTCACGCGTAACCGTGACAGTCATTACCCCTATCGCTTTGATAGCTACTTTTATTATCTAACCGGGTTTAAAGAACCCGAAGCCGTGCTGGTGCTGATTGCCGGTGATGCACCGAAAAGCATTTTGTTCTGCCGTGAAAAAGACCTGGAACGTGAAATCTGGGATGGGTTTCGATACGGGCCAGAGGCGGCTAAAAATGTATTTGGTGTGGACGAAACCTATGCCATCGACCAGCTCGATGAATGGTTACCCAAACTGCTGGCCAATCAACCTGCATTGTATTACAGCCTGGGCGTCGATGCCGCCTGGGACAACAAGCTAACCAGCATGCTCAACCAGTTGCGTACCCAAGGCCGTGCCGGTATCCAGGCCCCGACTAGCATCGTCGATGAGCGTCAATATATAGATCGCATGCGGCTGGTCAAATCTGCCAGCGAGCTGGACACCATGCGTCAGTCAGCCGCCATCGCTGCCAGTGCCCATAACCGCGCCATGCAAAAAGTGGTGCCGGGTAAATGGGAGTACGAAATTGAAGCCGAATTTTTGCATGAGTTTTATCGCAAGGGTGCGCAGGCACCGGCCTATACCAGCATCGTTGCTGGCGGAGCCAATGCCTGTACGCTGCACTACAACTTCAATAACGCCCAACTCAAAGACGGCGACTTGTTGTTGATAGATGCTGGCTGCGAACTGGATGGCTATGCCTCGGACATTACCCGTACTTTTCCGGTCAATGGCCGCTTTAGCGGGCCGCAAAAAGACTTGTATGAACTGGTACTGGCAGCGCAGGCCGCGGCCATGGCCAAAGTCAACCCGGACAACCACTGGAATGCGCCGCACGAAGCGGCGGTCGAGGTGCTGGTGGATGGCTTTATCCACTACGGTTTGTGTCAGGGCAGCCGCGATGCCGTGATTGAAAGCGGTAGCTTCCGTCAGTTTTACATGCACCGCACCGGCCACTGGCTGGGGCTGGATGTGCACGATGCCGGGGAATATAAAACTGCCAGCGGTGACTGGGTGATGTTACAGCCCGGCAATGTATTGACTGTGGAGCCCGGTTGCTATGTACGTCCAGCCGACAATGTGCCCGAGGCGTACTGGAATATCGGGATTCGTATCGAAGATGATGTGCTGGTGACCGCTGATGGCCACGAAAATCTGACGCTGGCGGCCGTCAAGCGCGTCGCGCTCTACTCGAGCTCCACGACACACCAGGTCCGGTTCGCGGTGAAGAAGAGCGAAGTGCGCATTGCGGCCGAGGATGTGGACTTCGGCGGCGAAGCGCGCG
>CAYYBN010000182.1:0-4246 GCA_964470225.1 uncultured Methylotenera sp.
AGCCCCGCCATGCACTTGGGCAATGATTTTCATCATCAGATACACCAGTGCCGGGTGCATGTCTTCCCTGACCACCAGCGTGGTGGTCGGCGCCACCAGATGCACGTCGCGCACGGGCAGGTTGCGCTGCAAGTCCAATGCACCTTCTGGTAGCAGCAGATGGTGCAAATAGCTAAACTGGCGCGACAGGGCTTCGGCGGTGTCCAGGCTGAGCAGCCGGATACCGGGCTGGCTCATCAGGCGGCTGACATTGGGCGAAAACGGCACATCCACCAGTAACACAGCATCCACCTGCTTGCGAAACAGGGCGTCTATGGCCAGCTCGCCGCCAAGCGCGCTTAATTGACTGTTGCCAGCATGCACCCCACTGGCCTGTAATACTGTACGTGCCAACAAGGCACTCCCCTCACCCGGACTGCCAATGGCCACGCGCTTGCCGCGCAGGTCAGACAAATGCCCGCTTTCAGCCTGACAACGGCAAAACACCCACAAGGGCTGGTAGTACAAACTGCCCAGCGACAACAAGCCACCGGCACCCTCGCTGCTGGCCACGCCATCCTGTATAAACGCCATGTCGATGCCACTGTCAGCCTGTTTGAGCAGCTTGAGATTTTCCAAATCGCCACGGCTACGCCGGACTTCCAGCGTGATGCCTTCCTTTTGCAGATACACGCCATAAATTGAAGCAAAGGCGTTGTAGTTCAAATCGGCATCGCCGGTGGCGATGACAATTTTTTTCGGCGGCGCCGGGTCAATAAACTTGTAGGCAAAAAACAGGGCCAGCCCGATGAGCAATAGCGAAGGCAACACCGCTTCCAGCATTTCACGGGTAAACACCGACGAAAACTTTTGATAACCCTGATCCAGTCGGGCTTTCACTTGTCTGGCCGGGGTCATGGGTAGGTGGCCTTAAGCATTGAGACTCTTACTGACTATCTCAAATACATCGCTGGATAAATTCGGCGTCGCCAACACCGCTTCCAGCGCTGCCTTCATCTGCGTCTGCAAGGCCGGGGTATAGCGTTTCCATTCACGCAATGGCGTCACCATACGTGCGGCAATCTGCGGGTTAATCGCATTCAGCTCGATAATCGCATCGCGCAGGAAAGCATAGCCTTGGCCGCTGGCATCATGAAACTTGACCGGGTTGTTAATGGCAAACGCCGTGTACAGCGAGCGCACACGGTTCGGGTTTTTGATATTGAAGTCCGGGTGCTGGCGCAGCATGGCCAAGTCGTTAAAAATCTGTGGGCGATTGGCCAAGGCCTGTAAGGAGAACCACTTGTCCACCACCAGCGGATACTGCTTAAAGCGCGCATAAAAATCGGCAAACACCACTTCGCGCTGCGGCTGGCTGCTGTCGGCCAAACACGCCAGCGCCGCCACGCGGTCGGTCATATTGTCTGCGGCATTGTAATGCGCCTGTGCGCGTGCCGCGCAGCCGGTGCCGTTGGTCACGGTGAGTATCTCCAGCACAGCGTTTTGCAAGGCCCGGCGCCCCATTGCCTCCGGGCTGACCGAGAACTGGCCGGGGTTGCGATTGGCGTCATACAACTCGGCCAACGCGTCTTTATGCGCCCGTTTCACCTGCGCCAGTATGCTGCTACGTGCTGCATCAATTGCCGCCGGGTCTACCACGGGCAGATACTGGCCAATCACGCCTATCAGCGGCAGACTCAAGGCGCGTGCCAGCAAAGCCTTGTCGCCCTCACCGCGCAATGCTTGGGCAATCAGTGCCCCCATGTCGCCGATAAATTGGCTGATGTCGGCCTGCGGGTCAGCCATCACGCGCTGTATGGTGCGCAGCGCCAAGGTCTGTCCGGCTTCCCATTTGTTAAAGCCATCGGTGTCATGCACCTGCAACAAACGCAGGTCATCATCACTTAAATCGGTCTCCAACTTAACCGGTGCCGAGAAGCCACGCAGTAGCGAAGGTACAGGCTGGGCGCTGATGCCATCGAAAGTGAATGATTGCTCACGTGCATTCATTTCGAGGATAGTCGTCGGTAGAATCTCGCGACCATCGGCCGCCAGCAAACCCACCGCAATCGGGATATGTAACGGTTGTTTGTCGCTCTGCCCCGGTGTATCCGGCTGCGATTGTGTAAAGCTTAAGGTGTAGCGTTGCTGTGTCGCATCGTAATGACTGCGGGCAACCAAGGTCGGCGTACCGGCCTGTTTGTACCACCTGAAAAACTGCGTCAGATCACGGCCAGAGGCTTCGGCCATGCACTGCACAAAGTCATCACAGGTCACCGCCTGACCATCAAAGCGCTCAAAATACAAATCGGTGGCTTTTCGGAACGTCTGTGGCCCGAGCAAGGTATGCTGCATGCGTATCAGCTCGGCACCTTTGTCGTAGATGGTTTTGGTGTAAAAGTTACTAATCTCGATAAACTGGTCCGGCTGCACGCTATGCGCCAACGGGCTGCCATCTTCGGGAAACTGCAAACGGCGCAAGGTGTTGACATCATCAATGCGCTGCACCGCACGCGAGTTCATGTCGGCACTAAATTCTTGGTCACGGAACACCGTAAAGCCTTCCTTGAGCGATAACTGAAACCAGTCACGGCAAGTCACGCGGTTACCAGTCCAGTTGTGGAAATACTCATGGCCAATCACGCCTTCCACACTCATAAAGTCGCTATCGGTCGCGGTTTCCTGATGCGCCAGCACCAGCGCCGTGTTAAACACATTGAGCGAGGTGTTTTCCATCGCGCCCATATTAAAATCACTCACCGCCACAATATTAAACAGGTCGAGCTGATACTCGCGGCCATACACTTGCTCATCCCATTGCATGGACTTTTTCAGTGATTCCATGGCATGGCTACACTGGCCTTCGTCTCCTGCCCGCACATAAATATGCAAATCCACCTTGCGACCCGTCATGGTGGTAAACGTATCCGCCACCCGCACCAGGTCACCCGCCACCAGCGCAAACAAATAGCAAGGTTTGGGGAACGGATCATGCCACACGCGGTAATGCCTGCCCTCCGGCAAGCTGCCTTGCTCCTGCAAATTGCCATTCGACAACATCACTGGATACGCCTTGGCATCCGCCTCAATGCGCACAGTAAACACGCTCAATACATCCGGCCTATCTTGATAGTAAGTAATGCGTCTAAACCCTTCCGCCTCGCACTGCGTGCAATAGGTGCCTTGCGATTGATACAAACCCTCCAGCGCCGTATTCGCCTCCGGGTTGATTTCACTGACGATGGTTAAAGAAAACTCCTTGCCCGGATTGGCAATGGTCATCTGCCCATCGGCCAGTGTATACCCGGCAAACGGCACACCATCGATGGCCACGGACACAATGCTTTGTTCCTCGCCATCCAGAACCAAATCATCCGACACCCCAGCCGGGTTTTTCACATAGCGCACGGTAGAGGTGACCATGGTTTTACCCGGCAACAGGTTAAAACTCAAAAGTACCTGCGCAGCCAAATAAGGTGCAGGCGTATAGTCTTTAAGGTAGATGGTTTTTGGCGCAACAGCGTTTTCGGTTCGCATGGGGTTACCTGAGGTTGAGTTTAAGTTGGGATTATATTTGAGAGTTTGCTTGTTTGAATTGGTTTAATTGGGTTGCCATCGGTTTTCCATGAAATTCACCAAAGTGGGCGTATAAACACAATTACATTTTCCCAACCCCAACAACACATTGATTGAAAATTATCATTAGCTAGACTAGACTAACTCTTAAGGACTCACTGGAGAAAGATGATGCAAACCGTCAACATGCTCGAAGCAAAAACAACGCTATCAAGGTTGGTTGAGTCTGTAGAAAGCGGGGAAACTGAGGCTGTGATTATTGCCAGAAACGGTCGACCTGCGGCAAAACTTGTAGCTATTGATGCCGCCACAGAACACAAACGGCTAGGTATCGCCAAAGGAAAGTTTGTTGTGCCCGAGAATATTGATGCGCACAACGCAGAAGTAGCCCGTTTATTTATGGGCCAATAACACATGCAACTACTCCTGGACACCCATATTGCGTTATGGGCGATAGTGGATGATGGGCGTCTACCTACCAGCGCAAAAGATCTTATCACCGACACAAACAATCACATCTGGGTAAGCACAGTCAGTATCTGGGAAATTGCCATCAAACATCGCCTAGCACGTGGCGACATGCCTGTGAGTAGCGATGAAGCGCTGAGATACTTTAAAGAGTCAGGCTATAAAATCTTGCCGATTCAACCCGAACACGCCACCCTTACCGAAACGATACCAGCGATTCACC
>CAYYBN010000183.1:0-4239 GCA_964470225.1 uncultured Methylotenera sp.
ATTGCTGCAAAGCGCACCGTTTGCTGGTGCGCTTAAACAGCAAAAACTACTCTCGTATTTGTTTGAATACAGACTTACCGGTCAAGCAGAGCGCTTAAAATGCTACACTATCGCTGTGGAAGTGTTTGACCGACCAAGCGACTTTGATCCTGGTCTGGATGCAATTGTCCGTGTAGAAGCAACGCGTTTGCGTAATAAGTTACGCGAATACTACGCAGGTGAAGGGCAATTCAATCCGCTTAAGTTACAGCTGCCCAAAGGTAGCTATCAGCTTGAAATTCAATACATACAAGATGCAAGCCCCGCAGAAGCGCTCTCTGCTTTGACCTTTTCAACGGGTCGTCAGTTTTTGCCCGACCATAAGCCTACCCTCGCTGTGCTACCTTTTGTTCTGATTGGCAATGCAGCAGAAAAAGCCTACTTTGCTGACGGAATGACCGATGCGCTTATTTCTTTGCTTTCACGTTTTTCTGGTCTCTTTATTATTTCCAGACAGTCTTCTTTTGCATTCAAAGGATCACCGCTCAGTGCTACAGAGATTGCTGCTCGCCTCGGTGTCCGCTACCTGATTGAGGGCAGTTTGCAGTCATCTGGAAACAGTATTCGTCTGGCGGTGCAACTGGTGGACAGTCAACATGGTGGCCTGATTTGGTCAGATCGCTACGATGCTGAATTAAATGATGTATTTACCTTGCAAGACAGGCTGACCACTCAAATTGCCCACGCTTTGAAGTTGAAGCTCGCACCTGAAGAAGCGAATTTATTCAACTATCACCTGACTAGCAGTCTGGAGGCGTACGAATGTTTCTTACGAGGATTAGAAAAATTCAGAGAATATCAAAAGCTCAGTACGCAAATATGTGAAGATTACTTTAGAAAAGCGATTGGATTAGATCCAAATTATGCATCTGCTGTTGCTTTTCTAGCACGTACATTGGTCTACCAATATATTATGCGATGGTCAGAGCGGACAACTTTGCTTGAAGAGGCCTTTAGCCTGGCAGAAACGGCTGTGCAACTTTCACCCGATTCACCTTATACCCATGCCACCTTGGGTTGGGTATTGTTATGGCGCAAGCAGCCAGAAAAGGCCATTATCTCGTGTCGTCGTGGTTTAACTTTAGATGTTAACCATGCTGAAGGGCTTTTGTTTCTGTCTATGGCACTGACATCTAGTGGTCAGGCAGAGGAAGGATTGATGCATATTTTACGCGCCAAGCAGCTAACACCTTACTCCAGTCCGGTTTATGAATTTGCACTTGGTCAGGCATACATGGGCCTCAAAGATTATGCCATGGCGATTAAGGCCTACTTTTATCCCCAATCATCATGAAAAGATGATGTGTTTATGGAGTATGGGTCAGCAAGCCGCAATCAAAGACTGTTTGCGTTACTTGCAGCAGCTAGGGTTTGACTTACGCAATATTCCGGTAAGTATCATCTGGACTCAGAAAGACAATCTGGAAAGTAACACAACCATCTCTCATAATATTTATCAGCTTACGCACGAAGTGCTTGATGACGTCTGATACGGTACATCGCCAGATTACCCATCAAATTCGGCAGTAAATGTACATCTTTACCCTCGGTAATCACCTTGCGTTCCATGATTTGAATATTGTGCTGGGCGCAAAAGGCATCAAAGTCGTGAATGGTGCACAGGTGCACGTTGGGGGTGTCATACCACTGGTAAGGCAGGCTTTTGGAGACTGGCATGGTACCCAGCGTGATCTGGATACGATTACGCCAGTAGCCAAAATTGGGGAAAGTGACGATCGCCTCGCGGCCAACGCGCAGCATTTCTTCGACAATGGTTTCGGTGTTGTGCATGGCTTGCAAGGTTTGCGACAAAATCACCGTGTCAAACGACTGGTCTTCAAAGCCTGACAAACCTTCTTCCAGGTTCATCTGAATCACATCGACGCCATTATTCAGTGCTTGCAGCCAGTTGGCATCATCTTTTTCAATGCCGTAGCCGGTGATATTGCGATGCGCATGCAAGTGGGTGAGCAAGGTGCCATCGGCGCAGCCGAGGTCTAATACTTTGGCATTGGCGGCTACCCAGTCGGTAATCAGGGCGAAGTCGTAACGCACATTGGCAGTCACAGCGGGCGATTTGCGGGCAAATGGTTTCATACTTTAATTTGCTCCAGAGCAGCACGCATAATGGCGTGATAGTGCGGGTCTGGCATCAGGAAGGCATCGTGCCCGTGCTCTGAAGTCACTTCGGCATATTTGACCGGGTGCGCATTGTCGAGCAGCGCTTTGACAATTTCGCGCGAGCGGTCAGGCGCAAAGCGCCAGTCGGTAGTGAATGAAATGACCACAAACTTGGCCAGTGCATCACGTAAGGCTTCGCTGAGGCCGCCCGCATAGGCCTTGGCCGGGTCAAAATAATCCAATGCCCGCGTCATGCGCAGGTAGGTGTTGGCATCAAACTCGCCCGCAAACTTATCGCCCTGATAGCGCAGGTAAGACTCCATCTCGAATTCCACATCAAAGCTGTACTTGAGCTCACCATGGCGCAATTTGCGGCCAAACTTCTCGCCCATCACATCATCGGACAGGTAGGTGATGTGACCTAACATGCGTGCAATACGCAAGCCTCGGCGCGGCACAGTGCCGTGGTTGTAATAGTCGCCATCAAAAAATTCTGGGTCGGTAATAATCGCCTGCCGCGCCACCTCGTTAAAGGCCATGTTCTGTGCAGTCAGGTTGGGGGCCGAGGCGATGATAAAGGCATGGCGCACACGCTCGGGGTAGGCAATATTCCATTGTAAGGCCTGCATACCTCCTAGGCTGCCGCCAATGACCGCTGCCAGTTGTTGAATACCCAGGCTATCGAGCAAACGTGCTTGTGACTCTACCCAGTCTTCCACTGTCACGACCGGAAAGGTGGCGCTGTAAGGACGGTCGGTCAGTGGATTGATGCTGGATGGACCGGAGCTACCATGACAGCCGCCCAGATTATTCAGGCCGATGACAAAAAACTTATTGGTATCCAGCGGTTTGCCTGGGCCAATCAGGTTATCCCACCAGCCGGGATATTTGTCTTGCGGGCTGTAACGTCCGGCCACATGGTGGTTACCGGATAAGGCATGACATATCAACACCGCATTCGATTTGCTGGCATTGAGTTCGCCGTAGGTCTCGTAAGCAAGGTGGTATTGCGGCAGCGTGTCGCCGCTTTTGAGTGTCAACGGCTGGTTAAAGTGGGCAATTTGCGCTTTAACCAAGCCTACAGAGTGGAGTTCAGACATGGCGCGATTATACTATGAAACACCCCTCTAGCAGCCTGACCAGCCTAGGCTACACGCCGCTTAACGCTAGAAAGACAAGGTAGTTGGAGCATTTATGGTGGCATGCAAAGGCAGGTTCACATCGCTTTGTGCTTCCTGCCAGACTTTTTTCACGTGGGATATGGCACGTTGGGTCCAACTTGGAGAAGTGTTGTCCGCTGCTATTGCAGGCATGCCAACCACCAGCGGAATAATGGCCAGTATTTTTTTCAAAGAATGCTTGATCATGAACGCCTCTTTTCGTGTGACTAAAAACTGTACGAACCATGGAAACACGCACGGGTTCTTGCCAAATTGTAGCCATTTGTCACTGTCAGACTGGCTGAGGATACGCAAACAGCTATGAAGTACTGCTTATTGCATCAGCGCAGGCGTAAGGCCAAGCAGCGCAGGCAGCTCTTGTACCGAGGTCAATACCGCGTCCGGGTCCACTGCCGAAAGCCGGGTGTAGGTTTCACGGTATTTGCCCGTTTTCACCAGCACACCATGCAACCCGGCATCTTGCGCACCGCCAACATCGGCATCAATATCGTCGCCTATCATCAACACTTGCGAGGGTTTTAAGCCGAGGGCTGTCACCGCCATATTGAAGAAATGGCCTGAAGGCTTGCCCATTAGCATGGCGCGGGTATTGCTGGCATATTCCAGCCCGGTGACAAAAGCGCCTATGTCCATTTGCAGGCCGTGTTCGGTTTGCCAAAAGCGGTTTTTATGAATGGCAATCAATTGCGCACCATTCACCAAACAGTGAAACACATCATTGAGTAGCGCATACGACCAGGCATCGCCAATGTCACCAATCACCACAAAATTGGCACTGCGTTCAGACTGGTCAAAGCAGGCAAAGTCTTTTTTCACATCCTCGGCCAGTAACAACTTGCAAACCGGATTTTGCTGCTGCTTGAGGTATTGTATGGTCGCTTGCGGCGCACTCATAATT
>CAYYBN010000184.1:0-4190 GCA_964470225.1 uncultured Methylotenera sp.
TGCGTTGCGGTGCGGAGGGCGTGCTGTCGGTCACCGCGGCCGATTCCTCACGCCGCGTTGATGGTGAAACGCGGGATGACCACCGGGATCTCCGCGTCGTCCTCGATGACCGCCTGACACCCCAGCCGCGATGTCGGCGTCAGGCCCGGCGCTTTGTCGAGCAGGTCGAGCTCAGCCTCTTCCGGTTCCGACAGGCGGTCGGATCCCTGCTTCACGATCACATGGCAGGTGGTGCAGGCACAGACTTTGTCACAGGCATGGTCGATGTCGATGTCGTGTTGCAGCAGGGCATCGCAAACCGATATACCGCTGTCGGCGTTAATCACTGTACCTTCCGGGCAGAGTTCAACGTGGGGGAGAACAATAATTTGTGGCATGGCCTTGCGTTTCCAATGTGGCTGTCATGGGTTAAAGATGGAGAGAGTCTAGATGTTGGCCCGCCAGCGCTTTCTGCACCGACGCATCCATGCGGCGGGCGGCAAAGGGTTCGGTGGCATGGTTAAGGGCTTCTGCGCTTTGTTTAATGGCGTGACTGTCTGCGCCCAAACACAAGTGACGCAAAGCATCCATCTCGTTGCGTATAGACTGTTGCTCGGCGTCATCCAGCAAGTGGCCATCGTTTTGCAGTGCCGTATCGATGGCATCCAGCAAGCGTTCGGCATCCACCACCGCTTCACGCAGCATGCGGGCTTGTTTGTCGGTCTCGGCGGCGCCAAATGAGTCTTTGAGCATGTGGGTGATGTGTTCCTCACTCAGTCCATACGAGGGCTTGACTGTGATATTGGCTTCGACACCGCTGGTTTGTTCCCGCGCACTGACTGAGAGCAAGCCATCGGCATCGACCTGAAAAGTAACGCGGATGCGGGCAGCACCGGCGGCCATGGGCGGGATGCCGCGCAGTTCAAAGCGCGCCAGTGAGCGACAGTCGCTAACCAGTTCACGTTCGCCTTGCAGCACATGAATCGCCATGGCGGTCTGGCCGTCTTTGTAAGTGGTAAAGTCCTGGGCACGAGCAATCGGCAGGGTGCTGTTACGTGGAATGACTTTTTCCACCAGTCCGCCCATGGTTTCCAGCCCCAGTGACAACGGCGTGACATCCAGCAACAACAGGTCGTCGCCGCTGCGGTTACCTGCCAGCACATTGGCCTGAATGGCTGCGCCCAGTGCTACGACTTTGTCCGGGTCCAGGTTGGTCAGAGGTTCCTGGTCAAAAAAGGCCTGTACGGCATGGCGGATATGCGGCATACGTGTGGCGCCACCGACCAGCACTACGCCTTGAATATCAGAGCGGGTCAGTCCGGCATCGCGCATGGCTTTGCGGGTGGGGCTCAGGGTTTTGTTGACCAAATGTTCGGTCAGTGATACGAACTGGCTGACATTCAAGGTTTCATCCACCAAGGTGCCATCACTGAGTTTGCACAAGATATTGGCTTCATGGTTATCGGTCAGCCATTCCTTGGCCTGGCGGGCTTTGGTCAGCAGCAGGCGGGTATCGCCTTCGTTGAGCGGCTGAAATGCGTTGTGTTTGCTGCGCACCTGATCGATGAGCCAGCAATAAATGCGGTGATCAAAATCATCGCCACCCAGCGCCGAGTCGCCATTGGTGGCCAGCACCTCAAACACGCCTTTGCTCAGGCGCAGGATGGAAATATCAAAGGTGCCGCCGCCCAGGTCGTAAATCACATACACCCCCTCTGAGGCGTTATCCAGGCCATAGGCCACGGCGGCAGCGGTCGGTTCGTTTAACAGACGCAACACGTGCAACCCGGCCAGTTGTGCGGCATCTTTGGTGGCCTGACGTTGTGCATCGTCAAAGTAGGCGGGTACAGTAATCACGGCACCAGTCAGTTCGCCGCCCAGTGCTTTTTCGGCACGCAGTTTGAGGGTTTTCAGAATCTCGGCAGAAATTTCAACCGGGCTTTTGAGACCCGCTCGGGTCTTCAGCTCCAGCATGCCCTGTGAGCTGTCGTTTTCAACAAAATGATAGGGGATATGTGCCCGGTCGGTGATGTCATGTAGGGCCCGGCCCATAAAACGTTTGACCGAGACGACGGTGTTGACCGGGTCCTGACTTTGCGCTGCTTGCGCGTCATGACCCACCACGACGCCATCTTGCAGATAACGCACCACAGAAGGCAGCAAGGCATGGCCATGCTCATCGTGTAGTACGGTGCTCATGCCGCTGCGCACGGTGGCCACCAGCGAGTTGGTGGTGCCCAGATCGATACCCACCGCCAACTTATGCTGATGGGGTGCGGGTGACATGCCGGGTTCAGAAATCTGTAATAAGGCCATGGTGGTTTATGTCATTCTCGAGTGTCGGTCACAATGAGTCTTCGAGCTGTGCAATCAGCTGATTGACGTCTTCACTCACTTTGTCGATAAAACGCAGCTTGCGTACCAGTAACGCTGCCGCAGCCGGGTCACTGGCCAGTGCCTGCGCCAGCGGTTGTTGCAACTGTTTACCCTCGGTGCGCATGTCAGTCAGTAGCCTGTCCAGTGCGGCAATATCCTTGTCCGCCTTGGCATCATCCATGGCTTCGCGCCATTCCATTTGCGCCATCAGAAAGTCGGCTGGCATGCTGGTATTGTGTTCTTCGTCGGTTGCCACGCCTTGCAGTTGCAACAGATAGCGTGCGCGATCGGTTGGTTGGCGCAGGGTTTGGTATGCCTCATTGGCCAGTGTGGCCATCTGCATGGACCGCATGCGCTCAGCAGGCGTGGCATTGACGAACTTGTCCGGATGCACTTCCGCTTGCAGCTTGCGGTAATTGGCTTCCAACACGCTCAAGTCGATGTCAAACTGTGCGGGTAACTGAAACAGGGCGAAGAAATCTTGCATATTTTTTTAACCGCCGATAAACGCTGATGAACACCGATAAAACCTGTGTGATTGTAAAGCTATCAATTATCGGTGTTTATTTGCGTGTATCTGCGGCTAAATCAAACCGTAAACGACTCGCCACACCCACATTCGCCCTTGACGTTGGGGTTGTTGAATTTGAAGCCTTCGTTGAGGCCCTCTTTGGTAAAGTCGAGTTCGGTGCCGTCGATATAAACCAGGCTTTTCGGATCCACAATAATGGTCACGCCTTTGGTCTCAAAGGCCATGTCTTCGGCTTGCAGTTCATCGACAAATTCCAGTGTGTAGGCCATGCCAGAACAGCCGGTGGTTTTGACGCCTAGACGCAGGCCTAAACCTTTGCCTCGGTTTTCCAGAAACTTGCTGACACGCTGCGCCGCGGTATCGGTCAGGGTGATTGCCATCTTATGCACCTTGCTTGGATTTCAAATCGGCAATTGCAGATTTAATCGCATCTTCAGCCAGTACTGAGCAGTGAATTTTGACCGGCGGCAAAGCCAGTTCTTCGGCAATGGCGGAGTTTTTAATCTCTTGCGCCTGATCCAGCGTTTTACCTTTGAGCCATTCGGTGACCAATGAGCTGGATGCAATGGCCGAGCCGCAACCATAGGTCTTGAATTTGGCGTCTTCGATGACGCCTGCATTGTTGACCTTGATTTGCAGTTTCATCACGTCACCGCAAGCAGGTGCGCCGACCATGCCGGTGCCGACGTTGGGGTCGTTTTTGTCCAGAGAACCCACGTTACGTGGATTTTCGTAGTGGTCCAAAACTTTATCTGAGTAAGCCATGTTGTTGCTCCTATCGATTAAAACGCGAGTTTGGATATCTTTCGCGGTTTAATGCTAAAAAATACTGCTTTATTCAATACACTATTAAAACTAATGCTCGGCCCATTCCACTTTGGAGAGGTCAACACCATCTTTAAACATCTCCCACAGGGGTGACAGTTCACGCAATTTACCAATTTTGTTTTTCAGCAAATCTATGGTGTATTCCACATCGGCTTCGGTGGTAAAACGGCCGATACTAAAGCGGATGGAACTATGTGCCAGTTCATCCGAGCGGCCGAGGGCGCGCAACACATAGCTGGGCTCCAGACTGGCCGAGGTACAGGCTGAGCCGGACGACACGGCAATGTCTTTGATTGCCATGATTAAAGACTCACCTTCTACAAAGTTGAAGCTGACATTCAGGTTGTGCGGCACACGCTGTTCCAGATCGCCATTGACATAGGTCTCTTCAATTTGCAGCAAGCCGTTTAATAAACGGTCGCGCAACATGCGGATACGTTCGTTTTCGGCCCCCATTTCTTCACGGGCCAGACGG
>CAYYBN010000185.1:0-1296 GCA_964470225.1 uncultured Methylotenera sp.
TGTCGATGTGCGCCAGTTTGGCCAAGACTTGCGTGTGCAGGCCAAGGTGTGTTGCGTTTAGTTCCTTATCCTAAAACATTATGCTGATAGATACCCACTGCCATCTGGATGCCAGCGAGTTTGATGCCGACCGCGAAGCCGTCTGGCAGGCTGCGCAGCAACAGGGGGTGGCCGCCGTGGTGATTCCAGCCGTCACACAGGCCAGTATGCGGCCCATTATGGACTGGTGTGCCAACCAGGCGCATGCTTTTTTTGCGCTGGGCTGGCACCCCATGTATGTCGAACAGGCGCCGCCACAGGCCTTGGTGCAACTTGAACAGACCATTGCAGCAGTGTTAGCTGGGCCTCAGGCAGCAAAATTGGTGGCTATCGGTGAAATTGGACTGGATTTTTACCTGCGACGTGACAATGCCGCACAGCAGATTGCTTTGTTTGAGGGTCAACTGCGTTTGGCGAAACAGTTTGATTTGCCGGTCATCTTGCATGTGCGTGGCGCGATCGACCAAATACTGAAATACCTACGCAAACATCAGCCCTTGGGAGGCATTGCCCATGCTTTTAACGGCAGCGCACAACAGGCGGCTCAATTGGCTGAGTTGGGTTTTAAGCTGGGCTTCGGTGGTGCCATGACTTGGCCGCGTGCGTTGAAGCTGCGTCAGTTGGCCGCCAGCTTGCCGTTGGAGTGGCTGGTACTGGAGACCGATGCCCCGGATATTCCGCCAGCATGGCTGGGACACCGTGCGAGAAATAGTCCGCAACAATTGCAAAAGATAGCCGAGGAAATGGCCGCAATTCGTGGCTTGGAAAAGTCGCAAATCATTGAAATTACAGGCAAAAATTCTTGCCAGATTTTACCTAAATTGGCTACTTTATTCACATGACTTAAAGTGACACATTAAGAATATGCTGAAAGTGTCTATATTTTTGAGGTGCGTTTTAAGTGATTGATTTTAAACAATAAAAAAATAGATTAAAAAATGAACTTTCAGAAAAAACCCTTATAAATTGATAAGTTACGGATTTAAGACACAGCAATCCACAAAGTTATCCACAGATTTTGTGGATAGTAAAATCGACGGTTTATTCGCAGAAAAAAGCAAGGCTTTTAACAAAGCTTTTGCAAAGAAAATTTGTATGTATATGGTAGCTTTTGATGAATATTGGTGATACCCATTATCGAACCTTATGGCGGCACGGTCAGGCGGTCCACATCATAGACCAGACCCTGCTGCCTTTTATGTTTAAGGTGCAGGCACTGCACAGCGTTGATGACATGTGTCACGCCATTCGTAACAT
>CAYYBN010000185.1:1306-1616 GCA_964470225.1 uncultured Methylotenera sp.
TGCAGGTACGTGGTGCACCATTGATAGGCGCTGCTGCTGCGTTTGGTGTGGTACTGGGCTTACAGCATGACGCCAGCGATACTGCACTGGCAACCGTGGTAGAGCAACTGATACACACCCGTCCAACTGCGGTGAATCTGGCCTGGGCGGCGTCGCGCATGCAAAGGCAGTTATTGGCCTTGCCGGTTGCACAGCGTGCGGCAGCCAGTTGGGCAATGGCGCAAGCGATTGCAGATGAAGATGTCCAGCAAAATTTGGCCATTGGCCAACATGGAAAAGCCCTGATTGCGGCCAAGTCCACCGTTGACCC
>CAYYBN010000185.1:1626-4187 GCA_964470225.1 uncultured Methylotenera sp.
GCCACCGTCGATGGCGGCACGGCGCTGGCACCAGTGTACGCCGCACACGATGCCGGTTTAAGAGTGCATGTGTGGGTTGATGAAACCCGCCCACGCAATCAGGGCGCCAGTCTCACCGCCTGGGAGCTGGCGCAACATGGTGTGCCACATACCGTCATTAGTGATAATGCTGGTGGGCATTTAATGCAACATGGGCAGGTTGATATGGTGATTGTTGGCGCTGACCGCGTGACCCGTCAGGGCGATGTATGCAATAAAATTGGCACGTACCTGAAAGCACTGGCAGCCATGGATAACCAGATTCCGTTTTATGCCGCTGTGCCTTCACCCACCATAGACTGGCATCTGGCACGCGGTGCTGACATTGAGATCGAAATGCGTGCCGCAGATGAAGTGGCTTACATGCAAGGGCAGGGCGTCGATGGGCAGTTACACCGTATTCGGGTTGTCCCGCATGAGAGTCAGGCCCTGAATCCGGCCTTTGATGTGACACCAGCGCGGCTGGTCACGGGCATTATTACCGAGCGCGGCGTCTTTGCGCCGTCAGCATTACATCACATGGAGCCCACATGACCTCAAAAACCAGCCCAGCTGCACAATTGCTGGCGGTCAGCCAGCAAATGGCCACACTTGGCCTGAATAAAGGCACCTCGGGCAACGCCTGTATACGTGTGCAAGACGGCTTGTTGATTACCCCTTCCGGTGTTCCCCCAGCAGCGCTGGCGGAGGACAGCATGGTGTATGTGGATTGGCAAGGCGTGGCTGAGCCTGGCAAAAAGCCATCCAGCGAATGGCGGTTTCATCGCGATATTCTACTGGCCCGCACCGAGGTCAATGCCGTGGTGCACTGTCACAGCATGTTTGCCACCACCATTGCCTGTCTGGGAAAAAGTGTCCCGCCATTTCATTACATGATTGCGACCGCTGGCGGCGATGATATTCGCTGCGCACCCTATGCCCTGTTTGGCACTGAAGCATTGTCGGCACTGGCCGTACAGGCGTTACAAGGCCGTAACGCGTGTCTGTTGGCCCACCATGGCATGATTGCCCTGGGCAATGATTTAACGCAGGCGCTGGCATTGGCGGTGGAGGTGGAAAACTTGTGTGAGCACTACTGGCGCCTTCTGCAATTGGGTACGCCGCCATTGCTCAGTGCGGAAGAAATGCAAGCGGTACACACCCAGTTCAGCGGGTATGGTTCATGGCGCAAATGACGCTCAGGTTTGTGGAAACAATGCCAGTGTGGTCAACCCAGTCATCAGTGCAGGGTCGCACAGGTAGATCGCAGGCTGTTGAGGTGAGGGCTGTATCACAGCCAGAATAGCCGCAGTAGGCGCATAGCCTTTAAGCAAAACACCACCAGATTCCACGGCATTCAACCCTTGCGCGTAACGCGTCGCGTGTGTTTCGTCGGCTGTCCAGCAAAAGCCAATCTGGCCGGCATCGAACAAAAACCAGCTTTCGCCGCGGAAGAGGGTGTTTGCGGCGGTGTCCGCAGACGGCAACAAGCGACGCATGACCCCAAGCAGCAAGGTATCGTCTTTTAGCCAGGTGCGCCATTCCGCGATATGTTGCACAAACAGCCTGGCAATCGCATAGCGGTCCAGCACGGTATCGGCAGGCAATTGCAACAGGTAGTGAAAGGTGTGTCGCCACAAAGCAGGGCTCACATGGGGGGTAAAAATACCGGCACACAGCTTGCGCGCCACCGATTGCGGACTTTGGTGCTGGTCAGGCAAGTTAGATGCGGACAGAGTTGGCTGCAAGGCGCTGTGCTGGTGCTTAGCCATGGTTATTGCCATACGCCTTCAATCAGGCGTTGCTGTGGCTTGAATTGTTGCTTGTAAGCCATTTTGGCACTGTTGGCTATCCAGTATCCCAAATACAAATAGGGTAAGCCTAGCTGGCTGGCCCAAGCCAATTGCCACAGAATGCTGTAAGTACCATAACTGGCTTGAGCTACGCTGGTATCGTAAAAGGTATATACCGCTGAAATGCCGTCATTGACCAAATCACATACACTGACCATCCTGAGTTGGCCATGGGCCTCTCTGAATTCCACCATCACCGTATCTACGTTCGATTGGCACAGAAACTGACGGTACTGCGATACCTCGTCCTCTTTTGCCAGACCCTGATCCATACTGTCGGCATGGCGTTGTTGCTGGTAGGCCTGATAGAGCGCAAAATGGTCAGCATCAAACCCCACTTCACGGATACTGACTTGCAGGTCAGCATGTTTTTTAAAAGCACGTTGCTGGGTACGATTGGCGCTAAAACCCGCGACAGGCAACCTGACTGGTATACAGGCATCGCAGTGTTCGCAATGCGGACGGTAGGCAAATTTACCACTACGGCGAAAGCCCTGCTGAATCAGGCTACTATACAGCTGGGCATCGACCACAGTTTGCGGTGTGGCAATCAGGCTCTGTGCCAGTTTTTTAGGCAGATAGCCACACGGGTAAGCCGTGGTCACATAAAACTGCAATTTTTGCAGCGGCACATCATTGGGCAGGGTCATGTTGGGTCAAGCGGGTCAGGTGTTCAAGAAACAGGGCACG
>CAYYBN010000186.1:0-4186 GCA_964470225.1 uncultured Methylotenera sp.
GTCTGCTGCAAGCTTTTATGCTAATGTTGGTGATTAATGCAATGGCGGGCCTGTTATTGTTTGCTGTGAGCGGGTTGTTGTTAGACATTGCCAATGTGCTACTGGCCGTGCTGACGGTATTGGTCAGCCTGGCAATCAGTTCCAATGTGCTTGAGGCGCAGGCACTTAAACAGAGCGAGCAGGCTTTGCTACTGCAAAAGATTCAGGCGGCCAAAATCAATGGTGAGATGGAAGCCGCCAGTAAAATTCAGCTTGGTACTTTGCCTATTCCCGAGCACACATTTCCCCCTGACGAGCAACGTTTTGAAATTGCCGCTTTTTTGCAGCCGGTCAGGCATGTTGGTGGTGATTTGTATGACTTTTTCATGGTTGATGAGGACACGTTATTTTTTGTCATTGGTGATGTGTCCGGCAAAGGCTTGCCGGCTAGTTTGTTGATGGTGGTGACCAAGGCCTTGATGAAAAATGCTGTGTTGCGTAGTCGGCAGACCGTGCAAGCAGTAGTCAACACGGTGAACACAGAAATGGCCAGAGAAAATCCGCAAATGCTCTTTGTCACTGGTTTGGCTGGAATGCTGGATTTGAATAATGGGGTGTTGCATCTGGTGAATGCCGGACATGATGCCCCATGGCTGATGCAGGCCAATGGGTCGTTACATCGGCTTGAAAGTGGCGGAAATCCACCGCTGGGGGTCATGGACGCGTTTGAATTCGCTGACTGTATCTTCCAGTTGCAGCCTGGTGATACCTTGGTCATGGTCACCGATGGTGTGACTGAAGCCATGAACAAGGCCGGTGACTTCTATACCGTGGAGCAAGTCACCACCTGTCTGGCACAGGTCAAGCGACCGATGACAGCTGCGCAAGTACTGCAGCATCTGAAACAATCCTTGCAGGCTTTTGTAGGCGATGCAGAGCAGGCCGATGACATTACGATCATCAGCTTGGCTTGGCATGGTTCGTCTATACCACTTGAGCAACCTCAGGTCTGATGAAAAATCACTGCCTAAGTTATATAAAACCGAATGTAAGCGCTACGCCATGAACAGGCTAGCGGACGTTGATATCAAGAAAGTTTTGCGTGTTGTTTTTGTTCAATTCAGCGCTTGGTGGCAACGGGTCGACCAAACGCTCAACGTGTTTTGCACCCCAACTGCGCAGGCTGGCTTCAATTTGCGCCAGTAATGCGGCTGAGGCTTGACCCGTTAGCGTCACTTCAGCCGCAGCACGCGACTGAATATCCGTTTTCAGGCGCTGCAAAGTTATTTTGGAAGTCTCAGCCAGTTCGTAGCTGTCACCATTTACCACGAAATAAATCGAATAGTCTTGTGGCCTTGTCGGCTGGCCAGATAACGCGCGCGAATAGCGCGATTGTAAACACAGCGTATTGCACAAGACACTCTCGAGTTTGCCTTGCGGGTCCACCTTGACCATCATGAACGATTTGTTAAGCAGGGCTTCACCCTGGCTGGACTTGACGATCACGGCACTTTGCAGGCCGCCATCTTTGTTAGGTAGCAGCACAATACGTTCTGCAGTGCGGCTGGCGCAACCGGCTTGGAGTATGCACACAACAAGCAGCACAAGTTTGTACAAATGCACTCGTTTGCACGGGTAATGATGATGGCCTGACATTAACGACCTGCCGTTTCATCAGCCACTTCAATCACAAACTCGGTACCACGCACACCCAAAATGGTGTTTGGTGTCCGATAGATCACCGCATTGGGATTGGTTTTTGAAATTTTGCCAGAGACGACTGCCAGGGTGCCTTTCATCAGACTGGTGTCAATTTGTCCGATTTTAGATTTGGGATCATAAAAAAATGCTTGCAATACCATTTTTGAATTGGGCCCAGAGGAGAGCAGGGTGCCATCTTGCAGGGTGATTCCTACCGAACCGTCTTGGCCTGTGAGGACACTGTCTGAGGCATACACCATCTGATTAACCGCAGCCTGTTGTGGCGCTTGACCAGCGCGTAGCACTTGTACCTGACCTTTCACATGTTTAACCATCCCAGCAGGTGCATCTTCTGCCTGTGCCAAGCCAGCCCAGACCATGGTTGCCATGGTAAGGCACAGTGATAAAGTAAGATGCAGCCTTATAGGCATGGACAGGGTGGCTCCTTATTGCAAAGCCTGCATGGCAGAAGTCATGCTGTCATAAATCGGAATGATGTTGTAGATACCTGAGACTTTTAGAACCTCGGCCACATTGGCCTGTGGGCCAACCAGTACCATTTTGCCGCCTGCCTTGGCCAGTGATTTTGCGGTTGACAACAAGGTCCGCAGCCCGAGCGAGGCCAGAAAACTGACTTCGGAAATATCCACCACCACCTTACCAGATTTGCCGCTGGTCATGGCTGCCAGTTGTGTTTCAATTTCTTGTGCACCCTGCATGTCTAGCCGCCCTGACATGGATACTTTACATAAACCTGCATCGAGTTCTTCGGATTGGATTTGCATAGCATGTCCTTGAAAATAAATTTATCTTACCAGCAAGCCAGAGTGAACAAAAGCGTATCCTTCGCTGCCACGCCGACAATGCGATAAACCGCTAGGCATGTATACAACAAGCGTAGCATATTTGCACTCACTGCAAGTTCTTGGTTGGCATCTGTTGAATTGTTGAACTGGTATGCCTTGGCAGACCGTACAATGAAATCAGATTCTGTCAGGCGGTTTGCATGGAAGCATACGATTGCATTGATCAACTTCAGCTGGAACATTCGCCCTCGGCATTACAGCTTACCCACCACTGGTTACACCGATTACAGCAACAATTGCACCTATCCACTGACCTGGTGTTTCGTATGGATTTGGTGCTGAACGAGTTGATTCCTAACATACTCGAGCATGGGGGTATATCGGCTGCTGCTGAGGTGCCAGCGCCTCCGCAGATGCTGGTGCGGTTGCTTAAGAGCCTACGGGGCTACGCGCTGGAAATCAGTGATGGTGGTCCAGCCTTTAATCCTTTGCAGCATCACTACGTCCCGGCCACCGATTTGTACACAGCCTCCGTGTCTGGTCGCGGCATTCATTTGGTAAAAACCTTTACCGAACATCAGTGTTATGCATATCAGTCTGGGCGCAATGTGCTGACCGTGACCTTTTACGCTGCGCAGCTGGACTAGCAAAATAAACACCCTGCCGGAGCAGGGTGTGAGCGTCGCTAAAAAGATGGCTTTACCGCAGCGATTTGGCGTAGTTCATCAGGCCGTTGGTCGAAGCATCAAAACGCGTGACAGGTTCGGTTGTTTGCAGTTGCGGCAGAATCTGGCTGGCAATCTGTTTGCCATACTCCACCCCCCACTGGTCATAACTGTTGATATCCCAAATGATGCCCTGAACAAAAATCTTGTGTTCATACAAGGCAATTAATCTGCCCAGGGTGTACGGCGTCAATTGTTTAAACAGAATTGAGCTGGTCGGGCGGTTACCCTCAAACACTTTATGTGGCAGCAACTGCTCCAGTGCTTCACCTCGCAGGCCTTGTTGTTCGAGTTCGGCACGCGCTTCTTCACGTGTTTTACCCAACATCAACGCTTGAGTTTGCGCCAGGAAGTTGGCAAACAAGATATTGTGGTGCTGGTCTTCCGGTTCACCGACTTTGTATTGGCTAATGGCCGGAATCAAAAAGTCAGCAGGCACCATTTGTGTGCCCTGATGTATCAGTTGATAAAAGGCATGCTGACCATTGGTGCCCGCTTCACCCCAGATGACCGGGCCAGTTTTGTAGCTGACACGGCTGCCATCCCGGCAAATAAACTTGCCGTTACTTTCCATATCGGCCTGCTGTAAGTAGGCGGCGAAGCGTGACATGCCCTGGTCATAGGGCAAAATGGCATGGGTGTCGACATGGAAAAAGTTGTTGTACCAGATGCCGAGCAAGGCCATGATGACCGGCATGTTCTGTTCCAGTGGCGCGCTGAGAAAGTGCTGATCCATGGCATGGCCACCGGCCAATAATTGCTCGAAATGATCCATGCCGACATACAGCGCTATTGATAAACCTATGGCTGACCACAGCGAGTAGCGGCCGCCTACCCAGTCCCAGAACGCAAACATGTTCTGGGTATCAATGCCGAAGGCTTGCACCGCTTTGGCATTGGTAGACAGGGCAACAAAATGCTTGGCGACAAAGGCTTCATTTTGCGCAGCGTTCAGAAACCAGCGTCGTGCCGAGT
>CAYYBN010000187.1:0-3522 GCA_964470225.1 uncultured Methylotenera sp.
GTCAGGGTGAAAGTTGCCCTGAAACGCCATGTTATGAATACTGAATAGGCATTTGGCGGCACTGCCCGCTTGCCTTACAAAGTAGGGTGTCAGGCCCGTTTGCCAGTCATTACAATGCACCACATCTGCATGCCAATCCGTCAGGGGGTTAGAAGTGGCCAGCAGGCTGGTAATTTTTGCCAGTACTGCAAAGCGTAGTGGATTGTCTTCCCAGTCGCCAGACGTCGGGTGGTGATACGGGCCACCCTCACGGTCGTACAGGCTGGGCTGGTCTATCAGATAAATCGGCAAGTCACTACCAGGCAAGCGGCTGAGAAAAATCTGGCAGGCAATGTCGCCAAATACGGTAAGCGTGCCAAGATAATATGGTGTTGGGCATTGGGCCATGACCCCTCGGTAGGCAGGCAGGATGATGCGTACATCCACTCCCAGCGCTTGCAGGGCAATTGGCAGTGCACCACTGACATCGGCGAGCCCGCCTGTTTTAATTAATGGAAAGGCTTCGGAAGTGGAAAATAATAAACGCAAGCAAGTCTCTTTATCGGGTTGGCTGAGGAGGCGGGCAAATCAAGCGCTTTATGATACATTGCGCACATGGCTTTTTGAAGGGTAGACAGATGAAATCATGGTTAGCCGTGGCATGTGGTGCCAGTTTAGGCGCGTGGTTACGCTGGGGCTTGTCCCTAATGTTCAACCATGGCGTTTATCTGCCCCTAGGCACCTTTGTTGCCAATGCGCTTGGTGGATGGTTGATGGGCTGGTCATTGGCCTGGCTGCATCAGACTCCAGACTTGAATCCAGAATGGCGTTTGCTCATCACCACCGGTTTTTTGGGAGGGCTGACCACTTTCTCGACCTTTTCAGCAGAGGCCATGACCTTGCTACAACGGCAGTGGTATACGCAAGCAGTAGCTTATGTGCTGGCGCACGTGCTGACCTCGATCGCACTGACCATCTTGGGTTACTGGTGGGGTATGCGTGGTGCATAGGGTCCTTATAACAAAAAAGAGGGCGTACGCCCTCTTTTTAATCAACAGTGGTACGACATTTAGCTGTCTTTCTGGGTTTCCACCATCACCAATGGTGCCTGATCTTCGGCGGCAATATCTGCTTTTTTCCATTTGGCCGCTGAGGCACGTGGTTTTCTAGCCGATGGCGTCGTACTGGCGCTGTCTGGTACAACACCGGCAACAACCTGTATTTGGCCTTCCGCTTTGGTTTCGACCAATTGAATACTGCTATCTGTGCTTTCGACAGCTTTTGGCGTAGCCTTAGGTTTGCGGCCACTGCGTTTTTTCTCACTCACTACCGAGGTAGCACTGGTAACGTCGTTGACCATTTCAGTGGCCGGTGTCTGTACATCTTCAGCGCTGACCAGGGTTTCCACCAGTTCAATGCCCGTATTGTTCGCATCCTTTTCGCTGGTCTGACGTTTACCGCGATTGCCGCGCCCACGACCGCGACCACGTCCAGGTTTCTCTTGGCTAGTCTGCGATAACCCCTCTTCAGACGTTTGTACTACCGCTTCTGCAGTTTCACCGGATACGTTTGCAGCCGCTTCGGGTGCAGTCATGCTTGCAGCAACATGGCTTAGCGGAGTGCTGAGCACTTCCGGTGCAGACGTGGCTACTGTAAGTACCGTCGTTTCCATCCCTTGTGCAACATCCATCGCTTGGTCTGCGGCTGACAGTTGATTTTGCTCATCGCGTGGTTTGCGGTCGCGACGACCATGGCGGTTACGGCGGTTGCCACGTTCGTTACGTTCTTGACGTGCTTCTTGTCCAGTCGCCACAGTCGCCTGTATTGCAGCAGTGGTTTCAATCTTGGAAGCTTCTACAGCCTGTGGGCGTTCCTGACGTGCAGCTTTTTCGTTTACACGTTCCTGATCACGTGGGGGTCTTGGTTCCTGACGAGGTTTAGCGGACAACGCTTCCGCATGCCGCTCTGCCCGCTCGTTACGATCAGACTTGTCACCACGTTCGGATTTTTCATGACGATCGCCACGTTCCTGCCGGTTACGGTCACGCTCGCGACGGTTACGGTTTTTATTACGATCGCGGCCTGGCTCCCTGGCGGTACGTGCTGGTTCGCTTGCGGCAGGCGTGGCGGTGCTGCCCAGGCCCAACCATTGTTTGATTTTTTGCAGCAAGGAGGGCTGCACGGGTGCTGGTGCGATGACTTCTTCAATCACTGGTGCAGCAGTGGCCGGGGTGATGCCTTTCACCACGGCTTCAGTTTTCACCGTTGCTGCCGCTTGCTGATGTGGTTGATAATCGGACTCGCCGGGCTTGTCAACCATCTTGTAGCTGACTTGTGTCGTTTCCTCGTTCACGTCGTCATGGCGAATGCGCAGAATATTGTAGTGGGGTGTTTCCAGATGGATGTTAGGAATTAAAACCACTTCTACGCCGGTACGCTGTTCTATTTTGTGGATGTCGGCACGCTTTTCATTCAGCAGGAAAGTCGCGGCCTCCACTGGTAACTGCACCTGTATGATGGCGCTATTGTCTTTCATAGCTTCTTCCTGCGTAATACGCAGAATATGCAGGGCGGTGGACTCAATGCCACGTATGTGACCGGTACCATTGCAGCGCGGGCAAGTGGCATGGTTGGTTTCACCCAAGCTGGGGCGCAGGCGTTGGCGGGATAGCTCCAGCAGACCAAAGCGCGAAATTTTGCCGGTTTGTACCCGGGCGCGGTCGTAGTGCAGCGCGTCGCGCAGGGCATTTTCAACTTCGCGCTGATTGCGCTGGTTTTCCATGTCGATAAAGTCGATCACTACCAGGCCGCCAAGGTCACGCAGACGCATTTGTCTAGCGACTTCTTCGGCAGCTTCCAGGTTGGTGTTAAAGGCGGTTTGTTCAATGTCGGCCCCTTTGATGGAGCGGCCAGAGTTCACATCAATCGACACCAGAGCTTCGGTGTGGTCAATCACAATGGCGCCACCGGAGGGCAAGCGCACTTCACGCGAGAAGGCGGTTTCAATCTGGTGCTCAATCTGAAAGCGGGAGAACAGCGGAATTTCATCCTGATACAGTTTCACGCGGTTCACATTGCCGGGCATGACATGGTTCATGAATTGAATAGCCTGCTCATGCACATCGGCGGTATCAATCAGAATTTCGCCAATGTCAGCACTAAAATAGTCACGGATGGCACGAATGACCAGGCTGCCTTCTTGATAAATCAGGTAAGCCCCAGGCTGGAAATTGGACGCATCTTCAATGGCTTTCCATAGCTGGGTCAGGTAATTCAGGTCCCATTGTAGTTCTTCGGCGGTTCGACCAATACCGGCGGTACGTGCAATAATACTCATGCCATTCGGGACTTCGAGTTGTGCCATGGTGTCGCGCAATTCGTTACGCTCTTCACCTTCGACACGGCGCGACACACCACCACCTCGTGGGTTGTTCGGCATTAACACCAAATAGCGACCAGCCAGCGAAATAAAGGTGGTCAGCGCAGCCCCTTTGCTACCGCGTTCATCTTTATCCACCTGAACGATGACTTCCTGACCCTCCT
>CAYYBN010000187.1:3532-4135 GCA_964470225.1 uncultured Methylotenera sp.
CGCTACGGCAAGATCGTGCAAGCTCTTGGGCTGCGCGTCGAATGATTCCCTGACCCTCCTTGATCACATCCTGAATGCGGGCGCGACCATTGTCAGGTTTGTCTTGAAAGTAGCTGCGGGCGATTTCCTTGAATGGTAGAAAGCCGTGGCGTTCCGTGCCGTAGTCGACAAAAGCGGCTTCTAGGGAGGGTTCGATACGGGTAATGACACCTTTGTAGATATTGCTTTTTCGCTGTTCTTTGCCAGCGTGTTCAATATCCAGATCAATCAGTTTTTGGCCATCGACGATGGCCACACGCAATTCTTCCGATTGCGTGGCGTTAAATAACATTCTTTTCATGTTGGGCTCCGGGCGTAGCCGCAGGAATGGGTGAGGCATGCCTGCCATGATTGTGAACAATCGCCGGAATTTTCGAATTATCTGTTACCTTGGTAAAACAACGCATGCGACTGGCAAAGGCTAGTCATAAGTGGCGCTTTACCCGGCCTACGGCCGTGGACAGCGGTGTGGTCATTCACCACAGACAAGCGCGCAGCATCAACACATACGCGGATTTGTCGTTTCGGAATAGAGTCCTATTCCCTTGGACGGCACAGCCAAGG
>CAYYBN010000188.1:0-4087 GCA_964470225.1 uncultured Methylotenera sp.
GTACGTTCGCAGTTTCCTGCAAAATGACCGTTTACACAAAATTATTTATACCCTCCGTGATTGTGTTGGTTACCGGCTGGCTCAATCATTCCATGATGTACCATATCAAGCATATGGCACAAAAACGTGGACTTAAGTTGCTGTATACCCGCAACAGCGCCGATAGTCTGCAACGCCTATTGCAAGTTCAGTAGGCGTGTTCCTGTTGCCTTTCCGGCAATTGTGCATAAGCTACCTCTACGCCGGCGCGACAGCCGGCGTTGTCATTTCTTTGCATCCTCCATGCCTCGCAGCGCTAAACAGTCTGTGTTAGACTAAGTTGATATAACCGTGATTTACAACGTTTATTCTTAAATCCATTTCCAGTTTGTGAGTGTTAAATAAGCATATCTTCTTGTGTGTCGGGATGGCATGCAACTCAGGTAACTTTTTTGAGGTAATGTTTTAACGTATGTCAGCGAGCGCGGCTCAATTACCGAAACCACTGAGTGAAAGCAGTGCGCAACGGCAGTTTATGCGTCACCGGGTGGTGCGTAAAATCCAGGAAAATACCCATTATCTGGCCATGGCCAGTATGTTTTGCGGGTTACTGGGTTTTCCGCACTATCTGCTGGCGGTAGACAATCATGTCTGGTTAGCGCAGCTGTTTACCTACCTGATTTTTGTGCTCATCAGCTTTACGCTGCTACTTGAAAACGGACACAAGAATCTGGCCATGCTGACTATTTCTATGGTGACAGTCAGTTTGTTCGTGGTGCAATTAACGCCATACGCGGCTGAGTTTAATGACGTGGCCCACTATTTGCGTAACGCCAATTTGCCGCATCAGCGCGTACAAATCATCCAGCATGAGTATGTGTCAGCTGCAGTACTGGCCTGTTTGATTGCCATGAGTTATCTGATGCGGCGCTTGCAATGGGTGATGTTTGGTCAAGCCTTGCTGTGTGTGGCAATTCTAATACCCGCTATCCCGGTCATCGGCTATCTGTGTGGCATTGGCCATCCATACGGCAGCATGTCGGTACTGGCCACATTTAGTGGTCTGCTGTGTGCTGCTGGTTTGATGGCGAAACAGGCCTCACATCCGCCACTGAGCATCCTGCTGTTGATGGATGGCTCAGGCAAACGCATGCGCTGGAGCATTTTTGTGCTAGGCATAGGCGCGTTACTGTTGACGCGTGCCAGTTTGCTGTTTGAAAAACAGGCACAAATGATTCCGATTTTGGTGGTGGTGGCCTTGGTGGTGATTATTTACACGCTGGCATTGACCTATTACCAGACGGCCAACCGCAGCCAAGAGCAATTGTTGCCGCCATCGGACATGGATTTTGCCAGTCAGGTTGAAACCGCGCTGGATCACCAACAGTTTTACATGGTGTTTCAGCCGCAGGTGGATTTTGTTACCGGCAAACTCAAGGGGGTTGAAGCGTTGATACGCTGGCTGCATCCTACGTTGGGCAGCATTCCGCCGATGGAGTTTATTCGGGTGGCTGAACTGACCGGGCTGATTGTGCCATTGGGTAAATGGGCGCTGGCGCAAGCCTGTCAGCAGGTTATAGCTTGGCAGAAAGATCCGCGATTGGCAAACATTGAGCTGTCAGTGAATGTGTCCTCGCTACAGTTGAAATCGCCCCAGTTTGTCGAAGATGTACTGGCTATTTTGGCGGAAACTGGCGTGCCAGCCCAACGTTTGGTGCTTGAAATTACCGAGAGCGCCTTTATGCAAGATGATGGTGCCAATGCCTGTATCATCGGCCGTTTAAAAGCAGCAGGCATCAAGTTGGCCATTGATGATTTTGGTACCGGGTATTCCTGCTTGGCCTATTTACGCAATATTCCTGGCGATTATCTGAAGATAGACCGCTCTTTTGTAATGGAGCTGCCCGGCCATCAAAAAGCAGAAGCGGTGATTGAAGCCATTGTTAATCTTGGCAAAAGCCTGCAATACAAAATCATCGCTGAAGGGGTGGAAACACCCGCACAAGCCGACTTTCTACGCCAGCAAGATTGCGACATCGTGCAAGGTTTTTTGTATGGCAAGCCCATGGATGCCGATGTATTTTTGGTTTGGATGGATGAGCACTACGCATGAAGACATGGCTGGCCACTGTTAACAGTCACCAGCCATCTGCTGCAACAACCTAGCGTGAAGCCAGCCGTTGTAATACGGCCAGCATGCGGTCGATTTCGCCATAGGTGTTGTAAAACGCCAGCGACGGTCTGACAGTCGTTTCTACCCCAAAGCGCCGTAGTATCGGTTGCGCGCAATGGTGACCCGAACGCACAGCAATGCCTTCTTCATTCAGCGCCGTCCCCACTTCTTCGCTTTGATAACCTTTGAGCGTAAACGACAACACACTGGCTTTGTCTTTGGCAGTGCCTATCAGGCGCAACTTGGCAATCTGGCACATGGCTGCTGTGGCATATTCCAGCAATGCGTGCTCATAGGCCGCGATATTCTCGATGCCGATCTGCCCTACATATCTGAGCGCTGCCCCCAGTCCCACTGCATCGGCAATATTGCCTGTACCGGCCTCAAACTTGGCTGGGGCAGGGTGGTAAACGGTTTTCTCAAACGTCACATCCTGAATCATGTTACCGCCACCTTGCCAGGCGGGCATGTCCTGTAGCACCTCGGCTTTACCATACAGTGCGCCTATGCCGGTCGGGCCAAATACCTTATGACCAGAAAAAACGAAAAAGTCCGGGTTTAGTGCCTGCACATCGGTACGCATATGTGACACCGATTGTGCACCATCTAGCAACACTTTGGCGCCAGCACGGTGCGCCATGGCGATCATTTCCTTGGCCGGGGTGACTGTGCCCAGTGCGTTTGACACCTGGGTAAAGGACACCAGCTTGGTCTTGGCGGTCAGCAGTTGCTGATAGGCCTCCAGCACAATCTGACCATCCTCATCTACCGGAATGACCTTCAGCACAGCGCCGGTTTCCTGACACAGTTGCTGCCATGGCACGATGTTGGCGTGATGCTCCAGATGCGAGACCACAATTTCATCACCCGCACCCACATGCTTTTTACCCCAGGTTTTGGCCACCAGATTGATGGCCTCGGTCGTGCCGCGCACAAAAATCACTTCATTCACCGACGAAGCATTGATAAAGTGGCGCACCGATTCGCGCGCCTCTTCATAAGCGTCCGTGGCAAGTGCAGCCAATGCATGGGCGGCACGGTGGATATTGGAGTTTTCGTGTTGGTAAAAATGGCTGATACGGTCTATCACCACCTGTGGTTTTTGCGTGGTGGCGGCATTGTCAAACCATACCAGCGGTTTGCCATTGATACGCTCGTTTAAAATTGGAAAGTCACGGCGTACCGACTGCACGTCAAACGCCGGATGGGCACTGGCGGGTAATGCGGCAGGGGTGTTGTCATACAGAAAATAAAATGCGGGCGCAGTTTGCTTACTTTCACCACTGGCGGCGGATGGCGGTGTCTGGATGGCGCCAGGGGCAGGAGTGGTCAAGGTATGCGTGCCTAACAGCTTGTCCAGCTCGGCCTGAAACGGAATGCTTAAGCCCAGCGATGGCTGGCCCAGACCAGGATAGCCCAGCAGATCGGCGCCTGAACTGACTGGTAGACCGTTGAGATGAGAAGCGTCGCTATGCAAGGGATCACTGGCCAGTCTCTCCAGCCCAGCAGCTTGTGTCAGTTGCTGAACACTGGCTTCGAGCAGCTGTGGTTGCACTGTTTTTTGCGCCAGACTGACTTTCGGCGTTGCTGGTAGCGGTGCATCGGCACCGACCTGCGTACTCAGGGTATCCGTGGCAGGGGGCGCCACTTGCGGCGGGTGACCGCCCAAGCTTTGTGCAAACGACAGTGCCGCAAAAGGTGCTGTGGCCGGAAACCCTTCGGCATACAGTTCGTTAGCGATCTTGGTCAGTGTCGCAGTATCAAGCATGCCAGTCTCTTCTAGCGTGCGGCCGACGCCAAGTGCCGCCGTCATTTTGGGATGCTCGCCTGGCAAACTGGGCAGAATGGCCTCAGGCTCAAATGCGGCTAAATTAATGTGGCCGTTACTGGTAGTCATAATAGTGGTCAACTCCCACGTCTTCGAGCACGGCAATG
>CAYYBN010000189.1:0-4067 GCA_964470225.1 uncultured Methylotenera sp.
TATTTTGTATATGGTATTCAGATTGATCAACACGCAAGGTAGCGCCTTCCCATGGTTGATTTCCACGTTCCGCTTGCGATATCACAGGTGCAACGTATGCACGTTGGCCGATAAAACCTTTTTGATGACTATTCGTTAACTCTTTTTTGAGCGTACCTTCATCAGCGTTCGCAACCGTAAATAATTGCAGCAACACAATCAGGCCAAACAGTTTTTGAATTTGCTTCATGCTGTATTTCCCTTCTTTCAAAATTAACATGCAGGTAAAACTTCAAACTACTATGAGACTTATGTATTGATGTATGTTAAGCCAAGAAAACCTATCGAGCATCTACTAGGATAGGTAGTTTGGTATATACTTGATGGCATATATTTTAGTTAATGGTCGTCTCAATGATGCATGATGAAGATACCGGATCCATGTTGCCAACAACACAACAGCAAAACGGGACTGTGCAGGAAAGTGCAATACATTTAAAACAAACGCTAAAAAACACTCAACACCAAGTCATACATGACCGTTTTTATGACCGATTGGGACAAAAGTTATTTGAGTCAGGTTGGTCAAACGATGTCCTACAATGGTGGCTAGATGAAAGTTGTTTAGAGTTAGGCGCTATTCATGGCGTGGTCTCCCAACAACATGCTGGGGCACTCAAAATTCTTGCACAACGTGGCAGTACTTATCCCGTTGGCGCTCGGATACCGATGATGGGTGCGCTGGCCAGTTGGCTAAAGTCGCCGGTAAATTTTCAATGTCATACAGCGACACTGCATAGCTTTTGGTCAATATCGATTTCACAGATACACGCCGAAGGTCTTTATCCATGTTATTTTCCAATTGCATTACATCAACAAGCAATAGGCTTACTTGCCATATTGTTGCCACACCCTGTGAATAACAATCAACTGCAAACCATACAGGGTTGGTGTGGATTATTGGGGTTTGCATTACATCAACCTCAGTCTGGTCAACAAAAGTTTGACGACAGCTTTCTTCAGATCCTGACGCCGCGTGAACGTGAAGTTTTTGCCTTACTGCCTGCAGGGGCCAGCAATGCAGTACTTGCTGAAAAGCTGGGCATTTCAGCAGGTACTGTCAAAATTCATGTTGAACGTATCTTAAGCAAGCTAGGCGTGCGAGATCGCACGCAAGCAGCGGTCAAAGCTGTTGAGGCTGGATTCACCAGTGAAGGTCTGACATGAACAATCTACGTCCATACTTAACTCAAAGTACTGTGTTTAGTGTTAGCCAACGGTGGCAAGATTGGTCATTAACGACAAAAGGAATTGTTCTTAATGCGCTGCCTTTGACCGTCATGCTTGCCGCACTTGC
This sequence comes from uncultured Methylotenera sp., assembly GCA_964470225.1. GTDB lineage: Bacteria > Pseudomonadota > Gammaproteobacteria > Burkholderiales > Methylophilaceae > Methylophilus. The sequence goes on from CAYYBN010000189.1 coordinate 1,337, forward strand.
ATTAATATATGAGAGTGAACAACAGGCTGCTAAACTTGAATTAAGAGTGCAAAATGCTTTACAGATTCAACAGGATATACAGATATTACAAACACTATTGCTTGAAGCGTCAACCGGGGTACGCGACTACCTACTAACGGGCGATGCCAATTTCCTAACAGGCTACCACCAAGCAAAATCAGCCATGCCGGATTTGCAGGCTTCACTTTCATTAAAACTGATTGACCGCTCGCAACAACAATTGTTTTTGGTGATACGCCCTTTGATTTCTAAGAATCTGGAAGATTTATCTGTGCTTGCGAGTAATACCGACAATGAAGCCAATCCGATATTGATTGAAAAGTTTTCTTCTCAAGGCGCATCGCTCAGTCAATTACAACAAAATTTGCAACAAATGGGACTACGAGAGGCTTCTATTGTCGCACGTGAGAAAAAACAAGTCATTTCGGAGCGTAAACGTAATTTCACGATCACTTTAGCCGCCTCTGTGGCAGGCGTTCTTGGTTCCTTACTCAGTATGTGGATTTTTGCAAATACGATAGTGAATCGGGTGCGTACCATTCGTGACAGTGCACATCATCTAGCAAAAGGAGAACCACTTGCATTACCGATGATTAGTCGAGACGAATTGGGACAATTAACAGCTGAACTGGCTCAGGCATCGCAACGCCTGAGCCAGAGCACGCAAGCGGCGCATATTGCCAGAGTAGATGCTGAAGAAGCCAGCGCTGCTAAAAGTCAGTTTCTGTCGCGAACCAGCCATGAATTACGCACACCACTCAATGCCATTCTAGGCTTTGCACAAGTACTGACTTCTGAATTACCAGAAGGTCGCCAGCGTGAAAATGCAAATCAGATATACAGTGCCGGACAACATTTGCTTAAATTGATTAATGAAGTGCTTGATATTTCTCGTATTGAACGAGGAGATATGACCTTAAACCTCGAATCGCTCGCGCTAAGTCCACTACTCTACGAAGCCAGCAACTACATCGCTCCACTTGGAAAAATTCGTGATATTACGTTAGTGACTGAAGTTGCAAACGGTTTATATGTTAAAGCAGATAAGCAACGCCTTCTGCAAGTTGTACTAAACCTGCTCTCAAATGCGCTGAAGTATGGTCCTGAAAACTCCCAAGTAAATCTGCGTGCAATCGCGCTGGAATCGTCTGTGAGAATTGAGGTACTAGACCAAGGCACTGGTATTCCAGTCGAAAAACTTGGCCGTTTGTTTACCCCATTTGATCGCTTGGGTGCACAACGAACAACCACTGAAGGCACTGGCCTAGGTTTGGCACTCAGCCAACAATTGGTATTGGCCATGGGCGGTAAAATTGGTGTAGAGCAAACACGCAGTTTATTCTGGGTGGAAATCCCAATTGCCGATGCACCTGAATTGATACAAAACAAGTCGCCAGATCAGTCTGTACAAACTGCACCTGGACCATTTGCAAGTTCAGCCAATTTTGCAGGTAAAAAACACATGTTGTATGTTGAAGATCATGTAAGCAATCGTGCATTGATGGAAACACTGATGGCTAAACATAAAGGCTACAAACTACATGTCGCCGGCACCCTTCAACAAGCCATGATATGGTTACGCGACATGACTCCGGATGTCATGCTCATCGACTTAAACTTGCCCGATGGATCGGGTGAGCAGTTGATTCAGCACTGTCAATCACAACCTCATTTACAACAAATTCCGCTCATCGTATTAAGTGCAGACGCCATGCCAGAAACAATCAACCGGGTAAAAGCCATGGGGGTTGATTACTACTTCACAAAACCCTTGCACATAGGTCAATTCAACCAAGCACTTCAACAATTGCAGGACACACAGTAATGAATATTGACGAAATTCGTGCTTCAAAAATTTTGCTGGTCGATGATGCTGAAGCCAACTTACAACTTTTAGAGACCTTGCTGAACAATGAGGGGTTTGAACAGGTGATAAGCACCACAGATCCAACAAAGACTATGGCGCTGGTGCATGCATTTCAACCAGACTTGATACTTTTAGATTTGATGATGCCTGTCATGGATGGATTTACTTTACTTGATCAGCTATCTCGTCAACTTGCTAGCGATGAATATTTACCAGTGTTAGTCCTCACTGCAGATGCTACTATCGCAACCAGACGTAAGGCACTTGCGTTAGGGGCAAAAGATTTTCTAACAAAACCATTTGATACCATGGAAGCTATGTTACGCGTATGGAATCTGCTTGAAACACGCTGGTTATTTCAACAGCTCAGACTGCATCGTCCCGACTTACAACTGCCTGATTTTTTAACAGGTAGCACATAAATGTATGTATTAATGAATCCCGTTTAAACCAACACAGATCCCACTTTAAAATTTTATCCTGCAGGCGAACACCAAGAGAGACACCAAACAACGCTCAAAAATTTTGAGCAGTCTCTCACCAGTGATGTAACTAAAACTCAGCCAACTAGCATCGGTATTGTCAAGCACTTGGGCATTGTTGATGGCGATGCCATACATCACACCGATTTCATAACAAAGTGTAAAATCCAGCTTTGCTTATACTAGTTGATGTGCATATGTGTTGTGAATCCCTTTTAATACCATGGCTGTACTGACCCATCTTTCCGAGGCTAGATTGCCTACCCGTTACGGCCTGTTCCAAATGCATGTATTTGTCGACCAGCGCACCGGAGCCGAACATGTGGCACTCACCTGTGGCCAGTTAGGCAATACCCCTACA
>CAYYBN010000190.1:0-4062 GCA_964470225.1 uncultured Methylotenera sp.
CCGCGCGATTGTTGGTTCCATGGAGCGTTTTCTCGGCATTTTGATTGAAAACTTTGCGGGCGCGATGCCAGTCTGGCTGTCGCCGGTGCAAGCCATGGTGCTGAATATTTCTGATGGCCAATCCGATTATGTACGCCAAGTAGTTGAAAAATTGAAGAAAATTGGCATTCGATGCGATTTTGACTTGAGAAATGAGAAGATTACCTATAAAATACGTGAACATAGTCTGCAAAAGTTGCCATACCTGATTGTGGTGGGCGACAAGGAAATGCAGCAAGGTCAAGTGGCCGTACGTACCAGAAAAGGTGAAGATCTGGGTGTGATGACGGTGGACGCGTTTGTCGCGCGTGTACAGGATGACATTCAAAACCGGGTCTGATTTTCGGGTAAGCGTGCGGCTTTATTTATTGTCACTAAATAGATATTGGGGATTGTTATAGCTCAGGATAAAGAAACGCGCATCAATGGCGACATTACTGCCCCGCAGGTGCGTTTGGTTGGTGTAGATGGTGAGCCTTTGGGCATTATGAGTCTCAAAGAGGCGTTTGCCAAAGCCGAAGAGGCGGACATCGATATCGTGGAAATTGCGCCAAATGCGGCACCCCCGGTGTGTCGTCTGATGGATTATGGCAAATTCAAATACGCTGAAAGCAAGCGTATGCACGAGCAAAAACTGAAGCAAAAACAGGTGCAAATTAAAGAGGTCAAATTTAGACCTGGCACCGATGATGGTGATTACAACATCAAGTTGCGCAACATCATCCGATTCCTCGCTGATGGCGATAAAGCAAAGATTACCTTGCGCTTTCGTGGGCGCGAGATTACGCACCAGGAATTTGGTTTGGCCCTGTTAAAACGTCTGGAAGCAGACTTGGCCGAACATGCCCAGGTAGAGCAGTACCCGAAAATGGAAGGCCGTCAGATGGTGATGGTGTTGGCTCCGGCCAAAAAAGCTGTTCCGGCAGCAAAAAAAGCAGATAAAACCGCTGAAAAAACAGCGCCTGCTGCAGAATAAAAGATTCGTTTTTTGGAGTAATACGGCTAAATTGGCTGCCTAGTTACTCTTTATTCAACCTCTAAGGAGAAAAAAATGCCAAAGATGAAAACAAAGAGCAGCGCCAAAAAGCGCTTCAAGTTCTTGGGTAACGGTAAAGTGAAACGTACACACTCTCACTTGCGCCATATCCTGACCAAGAAAACCACCAAGCAAAAACGTAAACTGCGCGGTACCGCAATTATCTCTGCGACCGACGTGAAACGCGTTCGCGCCATGATGCCAACACAATAAGGAGACTGACATGCCTAGAGTAAAACGTGGTGTCATTGCACGCGCAAAACATAAAAAAGTCTTAAATCTGGCCAAAGGCTACCGTGGTCGTCGTAAAAACGTGTACCGCGTGGCCAAACAGGCGGTAATGAAAGCCGGTCAATATGCTTACCGTGACCGTCGTCAGAAAAAACGTCAGTTCCGCGCCCTGTGGATTGCCCGTATCAACGCGGCAGCTCGTGAAGCCGGTTTGACCTACAGCCGTTTCATGAACGGTCTGAAAAAATCTGCGGTAGAAGTGGATCGCAAAGTGCTGGCTGATTTGGCCGTGTTTGATAAAGCTGCTTTTGCCAAGTTTGTAGAACTGGCTAAATCAGGTTTAAGCGCCTAATCTGACCGAATAAAAAAAGAGGCTGCGGCCTCTTTTTTTATTTTACCTGTCCCTGTTGGCTCGCGATACGGCACACAGGACGCATAACGAATATTGTCATTTGCTGAAAGTCCAACATGGCTGATTTAACGCATTTAATCGCAGAGGCCGAGCAGGCTTTTGCCGCCTGCAACGATGTCCCGGCGCTGGAAAACGCCAAAGCCCAGTTTCTTGGGAAATCCGGTGCCATTACCGAGGCGCTCAAAGGGTTGGGCAAGTTGTCCGCCGAGGAGCGTCCTGCTGCCGGTGCGGCGATTAATGTGGTCAAGCAAGCGGTAGAGCAGGCGCTCAACAACCGCCGTGACAGCATACTGGCCGCAGCACAGGCCAAACAACTGGCCAGTGAAACCATAGACGTGACTTTGCCTGCGCGCGCGCAATCTGCCGGTGGTTTGCATCCTGTGACGCTGACCCTGCGTCGCGTCGAAGCGCTGTTTCATTCCATCGGCTTCAGCGTGGCTGACGGTCCGGAAATTGAGACCGATTTTTACAATTTTACCGCGCTGAATATTCCCGATAACCATCCAGCACGCGCCATGCACGACACCTTTTATGTGGATAACGGTAGCGACAACATGGAACATGTGTTGCGTACCCATACCTCGCCGGTACAAGTACATTACATGCAAAACAATCCCCCGCCTCTGAAGATTATTGCCCCAGGCCGTGTCTACCGGGTGGATTCGGATGCCACGCATTCGCCTATGTTCCATCAGGTGGAAGGGCTGTGGGTCGATGAGCACATCAGCTTTGCCAATTTAAAAGGCGTGGTGCAGGACTTTTTGCAAAAGTTTTTTGAACGTGATGACCTCACTGTGCGCTTTCGCCCATCGTTCTTCCCGTTTACCGAGCCCTCTGCTGAAATGGACATGAGCTGGAATGGTGGCTGGCTGGAAATCGGCGGTTGCGGCATGGTGCACCCCGAGGTGCTCAAACACGTGAATATTGATAGCGAGAAATACCGTGGCTTTGCTTTTGGACTGGGCGTAGAACGTCTGGCCATGCTGCGTTATGGCGTCAATGATTTACGCCATTTCTTTAATAATGATCTGCGCTTTTTGCAGCAATTCATTTAATGATGTCAGCCCACAACTTTAATACCGAATTGATACAGGATTAAACACATATGCAGTTCTCCGAACAATGGTTACGTGCCATGGTAAACCCCGCCATGGATACCGCGCAGTTAGGTCATGCCTTGACCATGGCTGGCCTGGAAGTGGAAGAATTAACCCCGGTAGCGCCAGCATTTAGCCGTGTGATGGTGGCAGAAATTCTCGAAGCGTCCAAGCATCCGGATGCAGACCGTTTGCAGGTATGCAGAGTGAAAGTTGGCGATGAGGTATTGCAGATTGTGTGTGGCGCACCCAATGCGCGTGCTGGCTTAAAAGCGCCGTGTGCGCTGGTGGGGGCAGAACTGCCGGGCATTCAAATCAAGCAAGCCAAAGTGCGTGGGGTCGAATCTTTTGGCATGATGTGTTCGGCCAAAGAGCTGGGCATCGCCACAGAAGCCAACGGTATACTGGAGTTGCCTGCCGACGCGCCTGTGGGTCAGGATATTCGTGAATATTTAGACTTGAATGACCATACTTATACCCTCAAGCTCACACCTAACCGCGCTGACTGTTTGAGTATCGTCGGCATTGCTCGCGATGTGGTGGCCATGACGGGCGCACCCATGCAAGCTCCGGCTATAAGTCCTGCGCAGGTGACCGCTGATGCTAGCAAAGCCGTGACTGTGCAAGCCAGTGATGCCTGTCCAGTGTATACCGGCCGCGTGATTACCGGCGTCAATGCGCGTGCCGCCACGCCGGACTGGATGGTGCGTCGACTTGAGCGCAGCGGCATCCGCAGCATCAGTGCGCTGGTGGACATCACCAACTATGTGTTGCTGGAACAAGGCCAACCTTTACATGCGTTTGACCTGAATCTCCTGCAAGGCGAGATCAGCGTGCGTTTTGCCCAAGCCGGTGAAAAACTGCTGCTACTCAATGACACTGAAATTACCCTCAAGGCCGATGATCTGGTGATTGCCGATGCACAAGGTCCGTTAGCACTGGCCGGTATCATGGGTGGCAAACCCAGCTCGGTGACCGATGACACGCAGGCTATTTTCCTTGAGAGCGCCTTTTTTACCCCGGATGTGATGGCTGGTAAAGCGCGCCGACTGGGCTTGAGCACGGATTCTTCCTACCGTTTTGAACGTGGTGTCGATTTTGGCAATACCAAGCTGGCACTGGAACGCGCCACCGCATTGGTGCTGGAGATTTGCGGTGGTCAAGCCGGAGCTATTTCTGCGGTCAGCACTACACTGCCTGCGCGCCAACAAGTGACATTGCGCTACGCACGTCTGCTATCCGTGCTG
>CAYYBN010000191.1:0-4058 GCA_964470225.1 uncultured Methylotenera sp.
CCCGAAGGAACTAAAGTGACCAGACCCCAAGGCATGTTCTTGACCTCGATTTGCTGTTTGACTTCATGTTTTTCCACATCAATCACAAACAAGGCATCAGACTTCCCGCATGCCAGCAGTATATCCTTGTCGTCTGGGGTGAAAGTAAAGTGCCAGCAACGGTTGCCAGTCGGAATATCTTTGACCTTTTCAAAAGTTTTACCATCAAACACTTGCAACAGCTTGTCTTTGTTGGAGGCCACATACAGGTATTTACCGGATTTGTCATAGGCAATGCCGTAGGGAGTGGCCGCGGTGTCTACCGCTTTCACCACATTGAATTTCTGGTCTAGCACCAAGAATTTGTTACCGTACTCCAACGTCGAAACATAGGTCTTGCCATCGGGAGAAACCTTGATGCCGCGTGGGCGGTCACCATAACTATGAGTTTCAACTTTTTTGACCAGCTTGCCGCTTTTGATATTGTGTACGGTGATGGTGTTGTCAGACTCATTGGTGATGACCAATAATTTGCCATCTTTGCTGAACTCTACGCCTTCTGTCTCAGGCCCACCGGTGATTTCACGTACCTTTTTGCCCAGTTTCAGGTCAATAATGCCGATACGGGCGGGTTCTTTGTCGTCGTCATCGTCTTCCTCTTTGGCAGGTGCTACACCGGGTTTGGGCGGTGGTCCGCCTTTGGAGGTCGGCTCGTAGGACACAAAGGCATAGTGGCCTTTCACGCGTACAAACTCGGGGTTTTTACCGACCGGGATTTGTTTGATGACTTGCTGGGTCGCAGTATCAATCACCGAGACGCCACCCATCTCGCGCACCGCCACCACCAGCAATTTGCCATCGGCGGTCACCCCCAGACCACGTGGGCCTTCACCTTTGACATCAATGCTGCCGGTAGCGGCCATCGTGGCCAAATCAATGACCGTCACGCCCGCATCCTGACTGGTCACATAGGCCACGCCACTTTCAGCGTTTACCGTTGTGGCCAGCAGCAGGCTACTCAGGCCAAAAACAATACTCCATTTATTCATTTGCGACATCTCCAAACAGTTAGGTAGGTGTTCATTGTTATGTTAACCAGCCGACATATGGTCAGCCAACAGCGACTGCGTGTACTCTGCAAAAATCATGCAAATCATGAGACGCTGGCTTTTCATTAAAATTCAATTGCTTGCGGGTAAGCCTTTGGCAACACATTGGTTGATAACAGCCAATGTGTTGTTAGCAGCCAAACACCATGGAAATGGTATACATTTTTACCGAATGCACGCCTCAGCTAACCCAAAAACAAATGGTAGGCCGGGTTATGCGTTTCTTCCCAGTAGGGGTAGCCCAATTGTTGCAAGAATTGAATAAACTCGGCCTGCGCTGCTGGTGGCACTTGCATACCGACCAGCACGCGACCAAAATCGGCGCCGTGGTTGCGGTAATGAAACAGGCTAATGTTCCAGTCTTCGCCCATTTTGTTTAAAAAATGCATCAGGGCGCCCGGCTTCTCGGGAAACTCAAAGCGATAGATGACCTCGTTCAACGCCCGTGGTGCGTGCCCCCCGACCAAGTGTCGCAGATGCAGTTTGGCCATTTCGTTATCAGTCAAATCCAGCGTGGATAAGCCATGAATACTTAAGGTATGCGCCAGCGCCGCCGCTTCCAGCGGATTGTGTACAGCTACGCCGACAAATATGTGCGCCTGATGGCGGTCTGCATAGCGGTAGTTAAATTCGGTAATGCTGCGATTGCCTAGCAACTGGCAAAAGGCCTTGAAAGCGCCGGGTTGCTCGGGGATGGTGACGGCATACACGGCTTCTCGATGTTCACCCAGCTCTGCACGTTCGGCAATAAAGCGTAAACGGTCAAAGTTCATGTTGGCACCCGAGGCCACCGCCACCAAGGTTTTACCTTGTAATTGATGTTGCGCGATATAGGCCTTCATACCGGCGACGGCCAGTGCACCGGCGGGCTCGAGGATGCTACGCGTGTCTTCAAATACGTCTTTAATCGCCGCACAAATGGCGTCGTTATCGACCACCAGCATTTGGTCTACATGCTGCTGACAAAGAGCAAAGGTATGCTCTCCGACCTGTTTGACCGCCGCACCATCGGCAAATAGACCCACCTGCTCCAGCATGACGCGCTCACCGGCTTGTAGGGAGAGCGTCATGGCTTCAGCATCTTTGGCTTCCACGCCGATAACCTTAATTTCAGGACGTATTGCCTTGATATAGGCAGCCATGCCGGCCAGCAGGCCACCGCCACCGACACAGCAGAACACCGCATCGATTGGCCCCGGGTGCATATTCAGCACCTCCATGGCAATGGTGCCTTGTCCGGCGATCACCTCAGGGTCATCATACGGGTGAACAAAGGTGTAGCCTTGTTCAAGCTGAAGTTGCTGGGCATGCTGGTAAGCATCTGAATAGCTGTCGCCATGCAGGCGGACATCGGCACCACGTGCACGCACGGCATCTACCTTAATAGCAGGAGTGGTTGTTGGCATCACAATCACTGCTCGGCAACCCAGTTGCTGCGCACTAAGAGCCACCCCTTGGGCATGGTTGCCAGCACTGGCGCAAATGACTCCGCGCTGCAAAGCGTCAGCCGTCAATTGCGCCATTTTGTTATAAGCACCACGTATCTTGAACGAGAATACCGGCTGCATGTCTTCGCGTTTGAGCAGCAGCCGGTTTTGCATGCGCGAGGACAAATTGGGCAGCACATCCAGCGGCGTTTGTCTGGCTACGTCATACACCCGGGATTGCTCGATTTTTTCGCGGTAAGAAACGGCCATGGCTGCTTTTGAGTTTAAATCGACCGCTTAGCGGTGTATGATATTGAATTGATTTACATTATAAAGAAATAAAGAAGGATTAACGTACATGGCATTGGATAAAGCACAACAAGACGCTCTAAAACTCGAAGTGGCCAAGGCTGCCATTGAGTACGTCAAAGACGGCATCATCGGTGTGGGCACTGGCTCAACGGCGAACTTTTTTATTGACGAATTGGCCAAGGTCAAGCATAAAATCAGCGGCGCGGTTGCCAGCTCAGAAGCCACAGCGCAACGCTTGCGTCATCATGGTATTGAAGTGTTTGACTTAAACAGTGTCGACAGCATGGACATTTATGTCGATGGCGCCGATGAAATTACTGAGCACATGCACATGCTAAAAGGCGGTGGCGGTGCGTTAACCCGTGAAAAAATTGTTGCAGCGGTGGCCAAATCTTTTATTTGCATCTGTGACGAAAGCAAATACGTGCCTGTACTGGGTAAATTCCCGCTGCCGGTAGAAGTGTTGCCTATGGCACGTAGCCAGGTGGCACGCGCCTTGGTCAAATTGGGTGGTCAGCCTAAACTCCGCGACTTCACCACCGACAACGGCAATCTGATTCTGGATGTACATGGCCTGACCATTTCCGATCCGATTGCGCTGGAAGCTGAAATCAACCAGATTGTGGGTGTGGTGACCAATGGTCTGTTTGCCGCACGTCCTGCCAATGTATTGTTACTGGCTACCGCCAATGGCGTCAAAACCTTCAAAAAATAACCACGCAACCGCACGCGTATTGACATACGGTTGTCACATTGTGCTGGTAGGCTAAACCGGCATAATTTTAGGAAAAATGACATGCAATTTGAACACACCTCAAAACAATACGATGTAGAACTGGAGTCGGTACGCGCCAAGGTGCTGGAAATGGGCGGTCTGGTCGAGCAACAAATCGTCAATGCGCTGGAATCGCTGATTAACGCAGACGTCAAGCTGGCCAAAGATGTGATGGCGCAAGATGCCCGTGTCAACGCGTTAGAAGTACAGGTGGATGAAGATTGTAGCCATATTATCGCCCGTCGTCAGCCTGCTGCGCGTGACTTGCGCATGATTATGATGATGGTCAAAACCATTACCGATCTCGAACGTATTGGTGATGAAGCCACCAAAATTGCCCGCACAGCCCAGCGCATAGACGAGCAAGACCGTCTGTACAAACCTCGCTTTACCGAAATCAAAACCATGGTCGGCATTGTGCGTGAAATGTTGCGTACGGCGCTGGACTCGTTTGCG
>CAYYBN010000192.1:0-1767 GCA_964470225.1 uncultured Methylotenera sp.
TTGGTTGCGGGAACAGGATTTGAACCTGTGACCTTCGGGTTATGAGCCCGACGAGCTGCCAGACTGCTCCATCCCGCGTCCGAATCGATTTTTAAAACCTGTGTTGCGTCGAGAGGTGAGACTATAGCAAAGGACCTAAAATACTGTCAACAGCTATTTGTCTTTTTCGTATACTTTGTATAACGTCGCATACTTACCGGCTAAATTAACAAGTTGATCATGCGTTCCAGTTTCTACAATACTACCCTGATCCATAACCACTATTTTGCTCGCATGTTTGACCGAACCAAGTCGATGGGCAATCATCAGTGTGGTTTTACCTTGCATCAGACGCTGTAAGGCAGCTTGAACCAGTTGTTCAGACTGTGCATCGAGCGCAGAGGTCGCTTCATCCAAAATAAGAATTGGCGCATTCTTGAGCATCGCACGGGCAATGGATAAACGTTGTCGCTGGCCGCCAGACAGTCGCAAACCGCGGTCACCAATCGGCGTATCCAGCTGCATGGGCATGCTTTGAATGAACTCCCAGGCATGTGCTGCCTTGGCAGCAGCCATAATGTCCGCTCGACTCACATCGCGCAAACTACCGTAGGCAATATTGTGATAGACCGTATCATTAAACAGCACCGTATCCTGACTGACCAATGCGAAAAGTTGCCGTAAGCTAGACAACTCTAATTCATGAATATCGATTCCGTTAATCAAAATCCTGCCTTGTTGAATTTCATGTAAGCGAGGCAACAGATTGACCAATGTAGACTTACCACCGCCAGACAAACCAACCAGTGCCACCATCTCGCCAGCCTGTACAGTCAGATTCAGGTCTTTTAGCGCTACCTGCTGTCCGTAAGGGTATTGAAAACTGACTTGGTCAAAATGAATCTCCCTGACGGGCGCTGTCAGTAAGCGGGTACCATGATTCTGCTCTTCTCGACTATCCAGCATCGCAAACAGGCTGTGACAGGCGGCCAGCGCGATTTGTATCTCCTCATTCAATGAGGAAATGGCTTTTACTGGGCCAATCAGCATCAGCATCGCACCAATAAAAGCGGCGAATTCACCCGCTGTGAATTTGCCGGCGGTGTTATAAATAATCAACCCCAGTGCCAAGGCTGCCACTAACTCTACAAATAGACTATTCAAACCAGAAAAGCGGCCTAACCTGACCATCATTTGCCGGTTTTTAGCCACAATCTGGCTGAAGCGTTTATATTCATAGGCTTCACCAGCAAACACTTTGACCACGCGATGACCACTGGCCGCCTCTTCGATGACTTGGGTCATATCAGACATACTGGTTTGCACCTGCAGGCCTGACTGACGCAGTTTAGGAGTCATTCTTTTTAAATGATGGCTCATTAACGGCCCTAGTAGTAGTAGCACCAGCGTCAGTTTCCAGTCCAGATACAGCATGTAAGCAACAATACCGACGATAGTCAGGGTATCGCGTATCGAAGAAATAACCACTTTGGTCACGGTGTTGTACAGCTGCTCACAATCAAAGGTGATTTTGGTGGTGATGTTGGCAATGGCATGCTGGTCAAAAAAACTGCTGGGCAGTTTCAGCATGTGTGCAAATACCTGATTGCGTATATCTTCAATGACGCGCCGCCCGACAATGCGTATCAAATAGCCTGAGCCAAATCCGCTTAAAGCTCTTACGCACAACAGGCCAAACAGCATAGCAGCCAGCAGCAGTCGAGAAGATTGGCTGGCATGGCTGGCGAACCCATGATCGGTGACTAGCTTAATCGTGGTCAAAAAACC
>CAYYBN010000192.1:1777-4046 GCA_964470225.1 uncultured Methylotenera sp.
GGCTTCCAGCGACAGAGAGCAACGCCAGAATACAGGCAGCATAAGGCAGCAGCAAAAATGAGCCTGTAGGGTTTAATGTAGCTTATTAGTCTGTAAAGCTGTGTAGTGGAGGTCTGTTTATCAGTCATGACAATGTGTGTGATTGAGTCAAATACCGCAACAAGTGCAAAAGGTCAGCCGCGCCTTGCAGCAACTTCAATAAAGAATCAACCGCTCTGAGCCTTGGTGGTGTCATCGTAGGCTCAGGCACCAGACTCAAATTGCAATAGCAATTGATGCATTTGGCGCACAACCAGGTGTACTGAAATACCAAGAATATTCTGCTCTGCATCTTGTATAAACCATGCAGCCCTGGACCAAGGCACATAGCGTGCAGGCTCACCCGGCCCGAACAATGTCAGGCTGGGCAAGCCTGCGGCAGCGGCCATGTGCCCCAAGCCTGAATCGTTACCTAAAAAAGCGCAACACTGTTTGAGTAACGCATACGATTGCGACAGGCTTAGCTGACCAGTGGCATCCAACACTGGTAGATGCGATTGCCGGACAAAGCACTGTGCCAGTTCGCGTTCGGCCACACTGCCCAGCAACACCACGCCATCCACATGACCCATCAGCGCATTAGCCACTGCCACATACCTGTCAACCGGCCATCGCTTGCCAGCAAAATTGGCCCCCAGCCCAATGGCCAGCCAGGTGCCTGTGATTGGAAACTGCCTCGATACGCGCGCCTGATCGGCACTTGATGTCCATAACACCAGCCTGGGTGTCACCTCCCCAACCAATGTACGTATGGCAGACAAATGTTTTTCTACTGCGTGCAGGTGTCGCGCCTGAGCGCGTTTCAGCTTGTAAAAGCGGATATTCGCCTTGAGCAAGCTGGCTAAAAAATCTGTGCGCAAATCCACCACCAGGTCATAGCGTACTTGCCTGAGCTGGGCGATTAATTGCAGATAGCCGATCCAGCCCGACTGTTTATCTCGCACATGCAGATGCCCCAGATAAGGACATGACACAAACAAAGCCGCTGAACGCGGGTCGCATACCAGGTCGATGCGAGCGTCTGGGTACAACTGATTGAGGACAGACAGCACCGGCGTGGTCATCACGGCATCGCCAATATTAGACAAGGTGACGATTAAAATGCGGTGTGTCGACATGGGCATACTCAACAATGCGCGGCGATGGTAGACCCATAGTCTGTAGCGCCGCATATAGTTGCTGCTGTAACTGTTGCCAGGAAAAGTGGGCCTGATAGCTAGCATGGGCTGCATGTTTCAGTTCGCCAGCACAGCTAGCATAGTGCATGACGGCCTGTGCCAATGCCTGTGGGTTCTCAGCTGCAATCTGCCACAAACCACTTTCTGGTCCGGGTTTTATCGTCGGCGGATAGGCCGGGCTACTGCGCGTAATGACCGGACGCGCACAGGCCAGCGCCTGAAACACTTTGTTCGGAATCACTTGCATGGCTTTTTCAGAGTCCGCAAACACTCCCAGCACCATATCGGCGTCGGCAATCCGTTGCGGCAACTGTGCATAGGGAATCGTCGCTTCAAAGCGGATGTTGCTGAGCCCGGCTGCCTGCTGCATGGCTTGCGCTTTGGCAGGGCCGTCACCCCTCAACACCAAGTGGATATGGGGCTGATGCATGGTGAGTCTGGCTGCAGCGACAATCGTCTCCACCCCATGCAAGGCAATAAAGCTGCCATAAAATAACACCTGGACCTTATCACCCCTGTGTCTGGTTTCAGGCAATGGTTTAAACAAGCGAGTTTCAGCACCCACATACAAAGTGGCGGTCTGCTCAGGTGAAAGCGGATAGCGCGATAGAAACATCTGACGCTGTGGTTCAGTATCCAGCAACACCAAATCTGCCTGACGCAACATGGCGGCCTCACGGTTGTGCAAACGTTGTGACCGCAAGCTGTGTACATCAAATTTTTGACGCTCAAACACCTGCTTCTGCCAGGCGCTGATTAAAGGATCGAACAATAAAGGCACTTGCTGTTGACGCGCCCAGCGTAAGGCGGCAGACAGATCTCGGTGTCTGAAACAGGGCACCCAGACTAAGTCTGCGCTCAGGTTTCGCCACTGCGCCTCAATCTGCCCCAGCGCACTGACGCGTGGTGAAAAGTCTTGCACTGCGTAACCCAACGATTGTAATAGCGACCGGCAAATGCGGTTACGGGCATAATTCAGGTCTGATCGCCCCCACCACAGCACTTTAGGCATGGTCAACCCCGCTGGATAACAGGCCATACACTTGGCGCGG
>CAYYBN010000193.1:0-4036 GCA_964470225.1 uncultured Methylotenera sp.
TTCTTGTATCAGATCCGCTTGCGGCAGGCCATAGCCACTGTAGCCACGCGCAATGCTGGCTACCAAACGCAAATGCGAAACAATGAGGGCACGCGCAGCTTCTAGATCGCCTATTTTTTTCAGGCGGGTTGCGTAGGCGTACTCTTCTTCAGCGGTGAGAACCGGAAACTGCTTGATGGTACGCAGGTATTGGTCCAGGCTATCTGCCGATGCAATCACAGGTAAGTTCATGGCGATGATAATCAACCTCCTTGTTGATACTTGAAATTAATTTTAGCACTCTGCTGGTAAGAGTGCTAGTCCTGAATGAAGTTCCAGAAACACCACATGTTGATGGCTTGCGTCCAACATCATGGGTATAAGCACCATGATAATGCCGGGCCATCAGACTTAAGTGCATAAACAGGACGGGCTACACCGCGCTATTTTGCGCACCTCGGTGTATCGGGGCTCAACTGTGCATGGCGCGTTAAACCAGTCAGCGTCGCAGGCACAATAATGACGGCGAGATTCAGGCCGTTTTACGCACTGCCAGCCAGGCAGCCGTAAAGCCGGTCAACCAGGTACATGCCAGCAAACTGCCACCCACCTTGAGCAAAGGGAGGCTCAGCGTAAAGCTGGTTTGGTATTGCCCTGCCAGCAGCTGTACCGGCGCTTGCAGTGCAGCCAGCACGCCGTAGAGCAGGGCGAGGGCAAGCAGGCCCCCGCCTATGCCATACACGCTACCCATGTACAGGTAGGGGCGGCGAATAAAGCCATGGCTGGCGCCTATCAATCGGCTGACTTCAATTTCAGCCTGATGAGTCAGCACTTGCATGCGCACGGTGTTACTGATGACGGTGAGCATGGTCGTGGCCAGCAATGCTGCAAACAACAGGCTGACCTGTTTGCCCAGATTCAACATGTGATGCAAGCGGCTAATCCAGGCTGTGTCTATGACCAGTTCATCGACCTCGGCCCGTTGCTGCAAGGCTTCCTGTATCGGTTTCAGGTGGGCTGGCTGAGTGTCGGCCAGCGTGATGAATAGCGCATCAGGTAACGGATTTTTTGGCAAATCAGCCAACATTGCCTTGCCTGAAAACTGCGTGCCGAGTTGCGACCAGGCTTCATCGCGGCTGACAAATTCTACCGTCTTCACTCCGGGTAATTGTTCGATGTCATTCATCAGACGCTGTACCAGCGCACTACTTACCTCGGTTTTCAGAAACACACTGATTTGCGCATCCTGCTTTAAATGTGCCGAGACACTTTGCAGGTTATCCAGCGTGACAAACAAGGCCCCCGGCAGCGTGGCGGTCATGCCAATGACCAAACAAATGGTCAGCGTATTGAACCATTGCTGGCGCAGGCGTTGTGCCACCAGTGACAGGGCGTGCAGGTGTTGATTCAACCAGAGATGCATGCTGAGAAACTCACAGTATGGCCGTTTGCGATGGCAAGGCGTGGATGGTTTGCTGGTCAATGTGCAGCGTGCGTGAGGCAATCGCATTGACTTGCTGAATATCATGCATGGCCACCACCACCGTCACGCCAACTTCATTAAAAGCTTTGAGCAGGCGCATGATGTCGAGCGCTGCGTTTTTATCGAGGCCGCCCGTGGGTTCATCGGCAATGATGGCGGCCGGACGGCTCACCACTGCACGGGCAATCGCCAGACGTTGCTGTTCACCGCCGGACAGGGTAATTGGCATGACTTTCTCCTTGCCGAGTAACCCGACCTTGTCGAGTGCCGCCCGGACCCGGCGTGCCGCTTCTTCACCACGTAACCCTAAAATGTGCAGCGGCAGCGCGACATTTTCAAACACGTTGCGATCAAATAGCAGCTTGTGGTCCTGAAATACCAGGCCAAAGCGTCGGCGCAGGTAAGGCAGGGCACTGGCTGGCATCTGGCGGATATTTTGCTGATTGATGAACACCTGACCGCCACTGGGTTGCACCAGTCCGGCCATCAGCTTGAGCAGCGTACTTTTACCAGCGCCAGATTGACCACTTACCAGCACAAACTCGCCCTTGGCGATGCTGAAACTGGCCTGACGAAACAGGTGTGCGCTATTGGCATAGCGCATGCTAACTTGATCAAACATAATCATGGCCTGCTCCCGGTCTTGGCCCTGACCCTGGCTTTTATCTTGGCCTGATGATGACTGGCCGGCATTGGCGGCAACATTAAGCATCAAGCATGGCATCCACAAACGCTGCCGCATCAAACGGACGCAAGTCGTCAATATGCTCGCCCACACCGACAAATCGCACTGGCATCTCGCGCTTGGTCTGTTGGCTTAAGTAGGCAATCGCGGCAATCACGCCGCCTTTTGCCGTGCCATCGAGTTTGGTCAGCACCAGCCCGGTGATGCCCAGCGCCTCATGAAATGCTTTTAATTGCGCCACAGCATTCTGGCCGGTGTTGGCGTCTAAGACCAGCAGCACCTCATGTGGTGCAGTGGGCAAGGCCTTGCCTATTACGCGTTGCACTTTTTTTATTTCATCCATCAGAGGTAGTTGCGTAGGCAGGCGTCCAGCGGTGTCGGCAATTACCACATCAATCCGTTTGGCCATGGCCGAATTGATGGCATCATAAATCACGGCAGCTGGGTCGCCGCTGTCGGAAGCCACCACATGCACTTGGTTACGCTCCCCCCACACCTGCAATTGCTCACGGGCGGCCGCGCGGAATGTATCGCCCGCTGCAATCAGCACACTGTGCCCCTGTGCTTGTAGGTATTTGGCCAATTTGCCTATGGTGGTGGTTTTCCCAGCACCATTGACCCCCACTATCATAATGACGTAAGGCTGCTGACGGCTGACATCCAAGGGCTGCGCCAACGGCTGCAACCAGTCCAGCAAAGTGTCCTTTAACGCCTGTTTCAAGGCCAGGGTGTCTTCCAGTTGGTGCCGTTTCACGCGGGCGCGTAACTGTTGCAGCAACTGGTCAGTGGCATTGATGCCAACATCGGCAGTTAACAATATGGTTTCCAGCTCTTCGTAAATCGCTTCATCGATGCGGCCGCCATTGAGTA
Source organism: uncultured Methylotenera sp. (assembly GCA_964470225.1). GTDB lineage: Bacteria > Pseudomonadota > Gammaproteobacteria > Burkholderiales > Methylophilaceae > Methylophilus. Next base: position 3,018 of record CAYYBN010000193.1, read on the forward strand.
AGGCACTGAGCTGGCCTCCCAGTTGTTGTCGTGTTTTACTCAGACCGCGACGCAGACGTTGCGCCCAGCTTGGTGCAGTTTCAACATTGGCTGGCAGGGCTGGGGCAGCGGCGGGCTTTTTGGCAAACGGGTTAAACATGACATACTCGGGAGGAACAAGGCTTTATTTTATGATGAATTGGCCTTGACTGCCATGCCCGTACTGCGTGTCACGTTTATTTGGTGCGAACTTCGCATGCCAGCCAGCGGTCACACAAACGAAATTCATCAATGTACATTGAATATAAAAAAGGTTTTTCTGGATGCGATACCCCTTAAGCAATACCCTGCGCTTGTTAATCTCCAGTTGTCTGGCCATGATTATCGGAGCGTCTGCATCGCCCGCTTTTGCGGCAGATGTGGTGGAAACCACACTTAAAAATGGTTTGCGTGTGGTGGTGCAAGAAGACCATCGTGCACCGGTGGTAGTGTCGCAAGTCTGGTACCGCGCGGGCGCGCTGGATGAAGTCAATGGCAAAACAGGTGTTGCGCATGTGCTGGAGCATATGATGATTAAAGGGACCAAAACGGTTCCAGCGGGTCAGTTCTCACGTTTGATTGCCGCCGCTGGCGGTAAGGAAAATGCCTTTACTGGCATGGATTACACGGCTTACTTTCAACAACTGGAAAAGTCACAACTACCGCTGGCATTCAAGCTGGAAGCAGATCGCATGGCCAATTTGCAAATCACGGACGAGGAATTTGCCAAAGAAATTGAAGTAGTCAAGGAAGAGAGACGCTGGCGCACCGAAGACAAACCGCAGTCCAAAGTGAATGAGCAATTTAATGCTTTGGCTTATCGGGCGCATCCGTATGGGCGACCTGTGGTTGGTTTTATGGATGACCTAGAGCAGATGACCGCCGATGATGCTCGCGAGTGGTACCGCACCTGGTATGCCCCTAACAATGCCACGCTGGTGGTGGTGGGTGACGTTAACGCCAAGCAGGTGTTTGCATTGGCTGAGCAGTGGTTTGGACCA
>CAYYBN010000194.1:0-4034 GCA_964470225.1 uncultured Methylotenera sp.
CCGGTTTACAAACCCTGGTGCACTCCACAGCCCAATAGTTTCAAGCCGCGCAACTGATGATAGGCTAAGCCATGCTGAATACCGACACTCTGCCTGATCTTGTGCCATCCACGGCCAGCGATATCATCAATCTCAATTACGCTGAGCGTGTCATTTTTGAGGATGACCATCGACTCAATAGCATACTGGCCTCGCTAAACGACGTGGTATGGTCAATCGAAACCAATAATTTCAGTACCACTTATATGAGCCCGGCGGCCATGCGCTTTTATGGTTGGCCAGCTGAGCAGTTTTACCAGTCGCCCAGCTTGTGGCTGGACATTGTGCTAGAAGAAGACCGCGAACATTACCTGGGTCACCTGTTCCAGATTTTCGAAACCGGCCTATTGCAATTTCAGTACCGTATCCGTTGTGCCGATGGTACCGTTAAATGGGTGCAAGACCACATTACAGTCTGTTATGACACGCAACATACCCCTTACCGTATCGATGGCATTTCCCATGACATCACGCAGCAAGTACAAGCAGAGACCGCACTCAAACAGCGTAATGAAGCCCTGAATGCCGCCAACCAGCAGCTACAAACCCTGCAACACCAGTTATTGCAATCGGAAAAAATGGCTTCCATAGGCCAATTGGCTGCCGGTGTTGCCCATGAAATCAACAATCCCATCGGTTATGTGTACTCCAACCTTGGGACCCTGCAACGGTATCTCAATGATGTCTTTCGCGCAGTGCAGCAGCTAGAATCGCTGGCATTGACCAGTGCCGACCCTGGCACGCGTCAGGCCGAAGTGGCCCATATTCACCAGCAACTAGACCTGGCTTTTATCCGTCAGGATATTCAGGATCTGATGCACGAAAGCCGCGAAGGCATTACCCGCGTCAAAAAAATTGTGCAAGACCTCAAAGATTTTTCACATGCAGACACTACCGAACAATGGCAATTGGCCGATGTACAAGCCGGCATGGACAGCACCTTGAACATCGTCAACAACGAACTCAAATACAAGGCCGAGGTGATCAAACAGTATGGCAATATTCCACCCATCGAATGCCTCCCAGCACAACTGAATCAGGTGTTCATGAACATGCTGGTCAATGCCTCGCATGCCATTGAAGGCCAGGGCCAAATTATCCTAAAAACAGCACAAGCCGGTGAGGAAGTCGTCATCAGTGTCATAGACACCGGTCATGGCATCCCTGATGAAATTATTCACCGCATTTACGATCCGTTTTTTACCACCAAACCGGTGGGTAGCGGCACCGGACTGGGCTTGTCACTCAGCTACAACATCATCCAAAAACACCATGGCCGTATTGAAGTGAGCAGCCAGCGTGGCCATGGCACCCGTTTTGATATTTTCCTGCCTATCTATCAAACCACTGAGCAGGGCACTGAACAAGCCAGTGCCCCCTTGACCCGGAGCTAGCCATGCAGATGCGCCCTGTAGAAATTCAGTCCCCTAGCCAGCATGTACTGTTTGTCGATGACGAATCCAATATTTTATCTGCGCTTAACCGCCTGTTCCGTCAGGCCGGCTATGTGATACATACCGCCAACAGTGGTCGTGAAGCATTGGCTTTAATACAGCAACACCCCATTGACCTGGTGGTTTCAGACATGCGTATGCCAGAAATGAATGGCGCCGAACTGCTGACTGAAGTGTATGCTCAAGACCCTAATATTATCCGCATTTTACTGACTGGGTATGCCGACATTGCCTCGACTATCGATGCCATTAACAATGGCAAAATTTACCGTTACATAGCCAAACCCTGGGATGAAAACGACTTGCTGATGACGGTACGCAATGCCCTCACACAAAAAACACTACAACAGGAAAAAGCGCAGCTTGAAGCGCTGACACAGGCACAAAATGCCAGCCTGAAAAGCCTGAACGAACAACTGGAGGCCAAGGTCGAGGCACGGGTGGCCGAGTTACAACAAACCATGACCTTTCTTGAACTGGCCAATGACAAGCTGAAGAAAAATCTGATCAACACGGTGCAGGCCTTTTCTCATCTGATGGAACTGCGTGCCGATGGTACCGGCGGTCAGGCGAAAAAGTTGGCGCAGATGTGTCGAAAACTGGCCAGACAACTGGGACTAGCGGAAGCCGAAAGTCAAGATGCCATGATTGCCGGCCTGCTGCATGAAATCGGCAAAATAGGCCTCAACGACGAGCTCATCCGCAAACCCCTGACCTTGCTCGGGCAAACTGAGCGTAACGAATTTATTAAATACCCGGTTTATGCCACACAAGCACTAGGCGGCATAGATGCCCTGAAAGGCGTGGCTGCCGCCCTCAAAAGTCAGCATGAACGCTTTGATGGCAAAGGCTTCCCGCACGGCATAAGCGGGTTGGAAATTCCGCTGTTATCGCGCGTATTGGCGGTCGTCATCGATTTTTTCTGGGTACAGGATGGCAAACTATTTAGCAAAAAATACAATATGAAAGAAGCCCAACAATACATAGAAGAAGGACGGGGCAGCCGCTACGACCCGGTAGTGGTCGATGCATTTCAGCAAGTACTCAGCCATGAAGATGTGCCTCGCGAGGTAGAAAAACCATTCCGCCCCAACGACCTGCAACCCGGCATGGTGATATGCCGCGACCTACTAGATGCTGAGGGCAATATGCTGCTGAAAAAAGGCCATATCATCAGCCAGAGCGTCATCGAGCAACTGGCCAAATACGAACATGCCGAAAAATTACACTTGCAACTGTTTGTGAAAGTGAAAATCTGACCCTAAAAAAACGCTGTCAGCCCTTTTTATGTTTTTGATTCTTCGTAGCGTCAATCATTTGATTGAAAAATGTTTTAATTCATTTTTCTGTTCATCTTTTCTGGTGTTTTTTACCGGGCTTTAGCCCCCATGCCCCCCCAAGTTGTTTGACTTGATGGGTTGAACGCACAACCTGTCCAGCAGCGTAACGCGCTTGCACAATATCCTGCCCTTTTGATACATCAGCGTAGCGTCTGTACGCTTTCAAACCGCCCCTAAACTGCCCTCGCAGACTAGCCCCTTTGGGCAAACCACGACATTTTGATTGTAGGCGAGGTTGAGTTCATGTATCTTGAACCAGTTTTCATGTTCGGGGGACGGTGGGCGTGAAAATTGAATAATTAATTTAATATTAAGGAGTGATAACCATGGCTACTGGCAGTTTATTCATCAAAACCAAGGCCGGGACAAATGTGTCCGGAACTTCCAACAATGACTTTATTGTCATTAACAATGCCTCCTTTATCGGTACAAGTGACTCAATTAATGGTGGCGCAGGAACCGATACAGTGTTTCTGGGCGGTATCAATAGCTCTGTGCAAAACTTCAAACTGACCAATAGATTTTCCAATATTGAGAATGTGGTCATTTCCAATCAGACGGATTCACTTGGTTCTGTCGCCCACAACATCGATGCCTCCGCTGTCACCAGTAGCCTAAATATCTCAGGTAACAATGGCAACAATATTTTAATTGCCACCAGTAAAAATGATACTGTCAACGGCAATGATGGCAATGATGTCATTACGGGCGGTGCCGGTTCTGACATTCTTAATGGCGGTAATGGCAATGATATTTTTGTTTACAACAAAGGCTCAGAGTTTACAGCCTTGGAGCAAGTCAACGGTAATGGTAATAACTTTGGAATACTCTCTGAATCTAGCGAAGTGAACGAAATTCGTTTTGCTTCGTCCACGGCGGGTGACACGCTGGTAATTAACTCACTCACCAATGGTATTGATAGAGTGGTGATTGGCACAGGGACAGCCACCAATGCCGTAAGCACCGGTAAAGCTGCACTTAATATCAACGCCTCACAGTATCAAGACAATCTGCAAATCACTGGCAATGCCGGTAATAATAAAATAACGGGTTCCCAATATGATGACACCATTGCTGGTGGTGCGGGGTCAGACAAACTGGATGGCTTGAATGGTGACGATGTGTATGCCATCAACGCCGCTGGCGATTACACCACCACAGATTTGATCAGTGATTCTGGGCTCACTTCTTTTGGCTTTAA
>CAYYBN010000195.1:0-4019 GCA_964470225.1 uncultured Methylotenera sp.
AGCCAATGTGCCAACCCCTACCACTTGACTATTTACTATATCCGCACCCCCATTTGATTGAAAATATATACCTTTTACTGGATTCGTGTTTTTAAAATATATTTTTTTGCCCGATATTGCGCACTTTTCATTAAATAATTTCTGATTTTCATAGTTAATTTGATAGATTGAATCGGCACCTAAAAAATGATGTACAGAAAATGTGCATAAGCAAAATAAAACCCACCATCCAATCAACTTAAGGTAAACAATCTCAACTAACTTACGGTAGTCCAATAGACTGCCGGCGAATAAAACACCAATTGCGCAAACCCAACAAAAATAGCCCCATCCATAAGCTGTAATTGATGAATGATGACCTGCTTCATTGATTAATATTTTCTCATGGAATAAAAAAGAGATTGCCAACGCCAATGCAAAGCCAGCCCAAATGCGAGAGGTGGCTTTGTTGACCTTATATAGTGCGATTAAATAAAATACGTTCGCAAGCCAAGATAAATGTCCATCGAATAATCCAAGCCAGCCTATTAACAAAAGCTCGTATGCCTTATGAGATTTATAAGTTTCTCCCACATAAAAAGCATCAGAAAACAAGCTTAAGCCAAATAAAATTATGCTGATGGCACCATAATTTTTTTGCATCCACCCCAAGCGATGGAGATTTTCTGTGGTGGCAACGTTTTCATAATCGATATTTTGCATGGCTTTGTTTAATTAAAACAACAGTTACCCTCTAGCGAATTTACTGTGTGGTCTAGCCTACCAAAATCGCTCTATCTCATAAGCATCAAAAGTGGCATCTGCCGAGATGATTTGCAGGTGCTCTGCCTTGGCTTGTGCGATTAACAGGCGGTCAAAGGGGTCTTTGTGATGGGGTGGTAGGTGTTCGGTATGGTAGATATGTGCTAATTGTATTGGTAAAACTTCAAAATCATTTTCAGCGGTGAAGGTTGAAAAAAATGTTGATACTGGTCGATCTAACCTGATTTTGCCTAATCCAGTTTTAATCGAGAGTTCCCATGCGCTTACTGCACTGACAAATTTGCTGTTATCTGTATCAGCGATTAAATCTCGTACACGGTTACTCAGTTTAGGGTCGTCATCCACCCACCACAAAAATACGTGCGTATCCAATAAAAGGCGCATTACACATAATCCTCAAAGCCTTCAGGCGTCGCGTCAAAATCATCTGCGATGTACAGTATGGCGCCTTTTCCTGTGCCAGGTTGCGGCTTTTTTGGTTTTTCTGGCGCAATGGGTGAGAGCTTGAGTAACGGCTTGTTATCTTTGGCAATAATCACTTCTTCACCCATCATGGCTTTTTTAACCAAGCTGGAAAAGTTGGCTTTTGCTTCTGCAATATTAAACTGCGCCATCTTTATCGCCTTAATTATTTCTTGTTGGTCATCCTACATGACCAACCTTAAAATTACAATCATGCCTCCTGAAATGAGCTGCTATCGCGCAATGGGCATCTAGTGATTATCTGAACGACATCGAAATAATATGTACCTTCGTATGCGTCACCCCCGTCTGTGACGAGATCGCATTGACACACGCTTCAACCTCGGCAATCGTGCCTTTCAGAATCACGGTCTCCATACAGTTACCATGATCCAAATGCTTATGCAGGGCCGTAATAATCACATCGTGATGGTCGTGCTACAGTTGGTTCACACGGCTGTATACAGTGCTTGGCGTACCAGGTCTCGAATTGTGTTGTATGAGGCAGTCAGTGAAAAAAAGCTCGCACGGTGCTTGTAGAAAGTCAGCTATGCGAGGTTTGTTCATAGGCAGTGCTTAAAAATGATAGCTTACGGTTAACCTTGCAGACCTCGGCTCCACTGGATGAAAATGCCGGTCTGCCACAGGCGCGGCCTCTCCCCTTAACTGCGACTCGTAGTAATAGTCGATATCACTGGCTTTACGGTCAAACAGGTTGAACACATCCAGAGTCAATGTGGTACGTGGGTTGTAGCGATAACCAACGCGCGCATAGGTGAGCATGGTTGAATTGGAGCGTACCGAGTTATCTTCTATGAGCGGTCTTGGCCCAAAATAGCGCAACTGTACGCTACCAAACCAGTCACCCCAGTGGGTTACGGTGGCACCCAAGGAGGCCACTTTATTGATAGCGCCGGGGATATATTGGCCAGCAGGGTCTGTATCGGTAAATCGCGCTTTAGATAGCGCAATGTCCATATCCAGCAACAGCCAGTCATTCACTACATAATGGTTGTTCCACTCCACGCCATAACGGCGGCTGGCGCGGCTGGGCTCGGTTTCACCGGCATCACCGACAAACACCAGTTCGGAGGCTATATCCAGTTGCCATACCGCCAATGAACTTTGCAGACCGGGAATCCACTCGCTACGTACACCCACTTCACTGCCACGGGTGCCGACCAAGGGCGTCACCGGACTGGACGGATTGCCATTGGGCAAGACTGTCTGGGTCGTGCCGCGTGCATCGTTACTATGAAAGCCTTTGCCGATATTGTAGAAAAACTCGGTGTTGGCCCATGGCCCGAAAATCACTGACAGCTTGGGCGAGGTAATACCATCGCCTTTGTTGCCAGAGTTACCATTGATACTGCTTTTGACATCAAACTGATAACGGTCGTAACGCAGGCCTGCGATGGTACGCAGTTTTTCATGCCACCACACGGTGTTTTCTGCATACAGCCCGGCGCTGCTTTCCTCGACCTTGTCTGAGCGGATGAGTGAAATGCGTTGTGTTTTTAACGTGTTATACAGCGCGACTGGAGAGAGCTTGTCATAGCGGATTTGTACACCCAGCTTGTTTTCCATCGGCAAACCCGCCAATTCACCTAGCCAGGATTTACTGAGATTCACGCCTAGCATGGTGCGTTTTTCACTTTGGTTAAACTGGTCACCATTGACCGGATCGTTCAAAAAATAGGTAAAGTTGCTGTATAAATCCAGCTTGGAGCGCACCGCATAGGCGCTCATCTGCCAGCCGCCCGTCTGATCACGGTGCTGCTTGTTAAATGACAAACTAAAGCGTGATGAATCGCCGCCATCGGTGGGGTCTATGGCATCAAAGCGGCCAATCTGGCCCGAGCGGACAGCGCGCAACGGAATCTGGTCCGTGCTGTTCCAGCGGTTGTGATAGGCCATTGCGGTGAAGGTGGTGCTGTCATGCGCATCACCTTCGCTGTAGCGCAACAGGCCGTTATATTTTTTAACGCCTTCCGCGACCTGCCAAGGCCCGTCATAATGATTCATGTCCAAGGCATACAACAAATGCCCGTCTGCCAAGGCTACCGAGTTTGCCAGCAACATGCGCTGATAATCGTAACTGCCCACGGTCAGGCTGGCGATGCCTTGCGGCAACTGATTCACCAGATGCAACCTCGCCGCACCCGCCGAGGAGAAATCACCCTCTTCCGCCGAATAAGGCCCTTTTTTGTAATGAATATGGCTCACCAGTTCAGGGATGAGGAAGTTTAAATCGGTGTAGCCCTGACCATGCGCATGGGTACGCATATTCACAGGCATCTCGTCCACATAGGTGGCAAAGTCAGTGCCGTGGTCCAGGTTAAACCCGCGCAAATAATACTGATTGGCTTTGCCACTACCACTGTGCTGGGTCACAATCATGCCTGGCACAAACTCCAGAATTTCGCCGGTACGCAAAGTCGGCCGGTTTTTGATTAAAGCCGCATTGACCTTGCCCTCACTCGCCGCATCCGCTGTCCCCAGCGCATTGTCATAATGCGCATTGACATTCACCGCCTCCAACTCAAGCGCCTCGCTGGCATGGGTGGTGGATATATGCAGGCCTGAAAGCCCACACAGCATCGCGATGAGCGTCTTGATTGCCTCTGCAACCAGCCGTTTATATTTGATTTTTTTATGTGCGTTCACAGGTTGGGATTATCAATGGTTGGACGTAAACAGAGAATACGCAGATGAACGCAGTTAACCCTAAATACTTTTCACCACAGAGACACAGAGGCACGGAGAAAAACCTTTTGGCCGTAGATGAACGCGAA
>CAYYBN010000196.1:0-4006 GCA_964470225.1 uncultured Methylotenera sp.
TTGTCATGACCTGGCACGAAGGCGCGACGCTGCAACAACGTCTGGCGGCCGGGCACCATTTTTCAGTCAATGGTGTCGCCAATATCGGACGTGACTTGCTGCGGGCACTGAGCATGTTGCACCGGCTGAATATCGTGCACCGTGACCTCAAACCGGCCAATGTGCATATCGGTAGCGATTACCGCTTGCGTATCCTGGATTTGGGGGTGGCGCTGAACTGCACGCTGGCAACGCCGGACAGCATGACCAACCCTGGTACGCCGAGTTATATGGCACCGGAACTGTTTGACGGGAAGCTGGCAGACAGGCAAGCGGATATTTATGCGGCGGGGGTGACACTGTATCACCTGCTGACGCGCAAATATCCTTATGGCGAGATCGAACCATTCCAGTCGCCGCGGTTTGGCGAGCCACTACGGCCAAGTCGCTATCGGCCGGAAATCCCCGGCTGGCTGGAAAACATCGTACTGAAAGCGGTGGCCCGCGAGCCAGCGCAACGGTTTGAAACCGCAGAAGAAATGCTGCTGGCGCTGGAGCATGGCGAATTACGGCCGCTGGTATTGCCGCGCACGCCGCTGATTGCCCGCGCACGGCTATTGAAATGGCAATGGCTGGCCATCGTGTCGCTGCTATTTAACCTGTTATTGATTTATTTACTGCTGGTGTCATAAGCAGGCTGCAACAATGAAAGAAGGAAACCATGAGCTGGACCAAAATTTGCCCACTGAACGACATTCCTGCACTGGGTGCGCGCGTGGTGCGCCACGGCACACAGGAAATCGGCGTATTTCGTACCGAAGATGACCGCGTGTTCGCCTTGAACAATCGCTGCCCGCACAAAGGCGGTCCACTGTCACAGGGCATCGTGTATGGGGATAAAGTGGCTTGCCCGCTGCATAGCTGGAAAATCAGTCTGGTGGATGGCAAGGCCGAAGAACCCGATGTTGGCCAGACCGCCTGCTTTGCCGTCAAGGTCGAAGACGGCGATGTGTATTTACAATTGAAATCAGCACAGTAAACCCGGTTTTTAATTATTGCATTGCAGGTATCACATGGCCCAACAGCAACAACTGCAAACTTCACACAGCATACCCGCAGGTGTGCCGGTTCAGTTTTTTCCGCAACGCCGCGAAACGCGCAGCACCTGTTGCTACTGTGGCGTCGGCTGCGGTGTGATTATCACCAGCGAGGGACAGCGCATTGTCGATGTCAAAGGCGATCCCGAGCATCCGGCCAATTTTGGCCGTTTGTGTACCAAGGGTTCCACGCTGCATCTGACTGCCAAGCTGGATGCACGCCAGCTTTACCCCGAGCTGCGACTGACACGGCAAGCAGACCGGGTGCGCGTGTCCTGGGACACGGCGCTCGACCATGTGGCCGAGCGCTTTGCCGAGATTATTCGCACCCACGGCCCGGATGCGGTGGCCTTTTATATTTCCGGACAATTACTGACTGAAGACTATTATGTCTTCAACAAGCTGGCCAAGGGGCTGATAGGCACCAACAACGTCGATACCAACTCCAGGTTGTGCATGAGTTCAGCTGTGACTGGCTATAAAACCACCTTGGGCGCTGATGCGCCACCGACCTGCTATGAGGACATCGACCATACCCAATGTCTGCTAATTGCAGGCTCGAATACGGCATTTGCCCACCCGATTGTGTTCCGCCGCATTGAAGATGCCAAAGCCAACAACCCCGACCTGAAAATCATTGTGGTCGACCCGCGTCGCACCGACACGGCGCAACTGGCTGACTTGCATCTGGCCATTTTACCCGGTACTGACGTGGCACTGTTTAACGGCCTGCTGCATGTGATGTTGTGGGAAGGTCTGCTCGACATGGCCTATATCCGCGACCATACGCAAGGCTTTGAGGCGCTCAAGGACACCGTGCGTGAATACACGCCCAAAATGGTGGCTGATATTTGTGGCATCCGCGAGGCCGACATCATTCAGGCCGCCAAATGGTTTGGCACTGGCCCCAGCTTGTCCATGTATTGCATGGGGCTGAATCAGTCCATCCATGGCACGGATAAAAATGCCGCGCTGATTAACCTGCACCTGGCCACTGGCCAGATTGGCAAGCCCGGTGCCGGACCGTTTTCACTGACCGGCCAACCCAATGCCATGGGCGGACGTGAAGTCGGCGGCATGGCCAATCTGCTCTCTGGCCACCGCGATCTGGCCAATGCCGAACACCGTGCCGAAGTCGCGCAACTCTGGGGCGTGCCAGACGTTCCCTCGACCGCCGGTAAAACCGCAGTCGAAATGTTTGATGCGGTGAACAATGGCGAGATCAAAGCCCTCTGGATTGCCTGTACCAACCCGGCACAGTCCATGCCAGACCTGAACAAAGTACTGGCTGCACTAGATAAAGCCGAACTGGTGGTTTTGCAGGACGCCTTTAATAATACTGACAGCAATGCCTACGCCGATGTGGTATTGCCCGCCACCACCTGGGGCGAAAAAGAAGGCACAGTGACCAACTCCGAGCGCCGCATCACCCGCGTACGGGCCGCCGCCAGCAAGCCCGGAGAAGCCCGCCATGACTGGGAAGCTGTGGTTGATTTTGGTCAGCGCCTGGCAGACAAACTAGGCAAACCGGCAAAGTTGATGGCTTATCACGATACCGAAAGCATTTTTAACGAACACCGTGAAACCACGCGTGGCCGCGACCTCGACATCACCGGTCTTAGTTACCACATTCTGGAAACCCAGGGGCCGCAACAATGGCCGTTTAAAACTGGCGCCAGCAGCGGCACCGCACGCCTGTATAGCGATGGCGTGTTTGAAAAGCCGGATGGCAAGGCGCATTTTGCCAACACTGTTTACAAAGCCACTGCCGACAAAACCGATGCACGGCATCCGTTTCACCTGCTGAGCGGCCGTCTGCGTGACCAGTGGCATGGCATGAGCCGTACCGGCACATTGGCGCAACTGTATAACCACGTCGAAGCACCGGTGGTGTCCATGCATGCCGATGACATGCAACGCCGCCAAATCAAGTCCGGCGACATCGTCAAACTCAGCAACAAACGTGGCAGCCTGAACATACGTGTGCAAGCCTCGGATGAGGTCAAACCTGCGGAACTGTTTATCCCCATGCACTGGGGCAGCCAGTTTATGCATGGGCTGGGCGTGAATGCGCTGATGCCTGCTGCATTTGACAAAACCTCCAAACAACCCGAACTCAAACACACGGCGGTCAAGCTCGAAAAACTCAGCCTGCCCTGGCAGATGACCGTCATGCGCCGCTGTTTGCATCTGGATTTATTGGCGCAACTGCGCACCCTGCTCAAACACTTTGACTACGCGACCGTGGGCTTGTATGGACGCGGCCCCGGCATGGTGGTGTTCCACGCAGCGCACACCACCACGCCAGACGCCCGCGTCATTGAGGCGCTGGATGCCATACTCGGCATGGTAGCAGGGGCGCCCATGCTGGCGCTAGACGATGCCAAACGCGGCATCAGCAAACGCATATTGGTCGAAAATCAAGAAGTCGCCGGTGTCAGACTGATAGGCGAAACGCTGGCTGCTGACTGGCTCAAACAGGTGATGCAAGAAGGCGAATTTACACCCGAGCTGCGCAAATGGGCGCTCGCCCCGCTGGCCGCACCACCCACCGGCCAAAAATCACGCGGCAAGATCGTCTGCAACTGTTTTGACGTGTCCGAAAACGAGATTATCGAGACCTGCGAGCTGGGCGCTGACCTGCCCACCTTGCAAGCCAAACTCAAGTGCGGCACCCACTGCGGCTCATGCGTGCCGGAACTCAAACGCTTATGCCGTGACCACGGCCCGGCGCACGCCAGCTAGCTTATCCACCAGACACCAGGCCTTTGTTTGCGCCCCTATGACACGCACTTAAAAAGGAGTTTATAAAACAAAACACCTGCCGCAGCAGGTGTTTGATTAACCACAAATCGAATATTAGTCCGAAGAAACCGAGGGGATTTTATGGATGCTTAAATCGGCACCATCAAACTCGGATTCGACATCGA
>CAYYBN010000197.1:0-4005 GCA_964470225.1 uncultured Methylotenera sp.
CGAATGGGTGGCCAATGTGACCAGTGGCGAGTATCAACACTGGTTATCCAAAAATTATCAGGCACGTGAAAAGGGGCAGTCTTAATGGCAAGAAAAGGCATCGTATTGGCTGGGGGCTCAGGCACCCGTCTTTACCCGGTAACACAAGTCGTATCCAAGCAGTTGCTTCCGGTGTATGACAAGCCCATGATTTATTACCCCTTGTCCGCACTGATGCTGGCAGGCATACGTGAAGTATTAATTATTTCTACCCCAATGGATACCCCGCGCTTCAAGGAGCTGCTTGGTGATGGCAGTCAATGGGGCATGCGTATAGAATATCAGGTGCAACCGTCACCAGATGGTCTGGCACAAGCCTTTATTTTGGGTGAATCGTTTATCGGTAGTGACAGTTCTGCACTGGTGTTGGGCGATAACATCTTTTATGGGCATGAATTGGCGAACATTACCCATTCGGCTGCCAGTCGTGAACACGGAGCAACGGTGTTTGCTTACCCGGTACACGACCCAGAGCGTTACGGTGTCGTTGAATTTGATAATCAAGGTCATGCCATCAGTTTGGAGGAAAAGCCTACAGTACCTAAGTCCCGTTACGCCGTCACCGGATTATATTTTTACGATAACCGCGTTGTTGAGATTGCGAAAAACCTTAAACCTTCACCGCGTGGCGAGCTGGAAATTACAGATGTTAATAAGCAGTATCTCGCCTGGGATGAGCTGAATGTCGAGGTCATGGGTCGTGGTATGGCTTGGCTGGATACTGGAACCCATGATTCACTGCATGAAGCGAGCGGTTTTATCCAAACCATTGAAAAACGTCAGGGCCTGAAGGTGGCCTGTCTGGAAGAAGTGGCATACCGACAAGGCTTTATTGATGCTGAACAGGTTAGCCGCTTATCTGAACGCTATGCCAAAAATGGTTACGGTCAATACCTGAAACAAATCCTCAGAGAACAGGTGTTTTAATGCAAGTGGTCCCTACGTCTATTCCAGATGTATTGATTCTGGAACCCAAGGTCTTTGGTGATGCGCGCGGCTTTTTCATGGAGAGTTTTAACGCCAACACTTTCAAAAGTCTGACCGGTCTCGATGTGAACTTTGTCCAGGACAACCACTCACGTTCATCGCATGGTGTGTTGCGCGGGTTACATTATCAGGTGCAACAAGCACAAGGTAAGCTAGTCAGGGTGGTGCAGGGGGCGGTGTTTGATGTGGCAGTTGATTTGCGCCAGCGTTCAGCAACTTATGGGCAATGGGTTGGGGTACACCTTACCGCTGATAACCACCGCCAGTTCTGGGTGCCGCCTGGGTTTGCACATGGTTTTGTCGTGTTGTCAGAAATGGCCGATTTTTTGTACAAAACCACTGATTATTATGCACCTGCGCATGAGGCCTGTCTGAAGTGGGATGACCCCCATGTCGGCATTACATGGCCGTTAGATTTTATCCCCAGCTTGTCTTCCAAGGATCAAGCAGGGTTGCCTTGGGATCAAGCACCAAAATTTGACTAGATACATCTATAACGCATGAAAAAAATTCTACTTACTGGTGTGAATGGCCAGGTCGGTCACGCCCTGCAATCTTTGTTGACAGGCTATAAAGTTGTGGCCACCGATATTGACCAGATGGATTTATGCAACCCTGACAGTATCCGCCAGACGGTGCAAACGGTTCGTCCACAGCTGATTATCAACCCTGCCGCCTATACCGCTGTTGACAAGGCCGAGTCCGAGGTCGCACTGGCGCATGCCATCAATGCCGTGGCACCTGGCATACTGGCTGAAGAGGCGGCAAAGTTGGGTGCGGCCATGATTCATTTTTCCACGGACTATGTCTACGATGGTCAGAAGAACGGACGATATGTGGAAACTGATGCAGTGAATCCGGTCAGTGTGTACGGCAGCACAAAGTTAGGTGGCGAAGACGCCATTCGTGCTGTAGGGATACCGCACTTGATTTTACGTACCAGCTGGGTGTATGGCAGTTTTGGCAAAAACTTTATGAAAACTATTTTGCGATTGGCTGCCGAGCGTGACAACTTGCGTATCGTCGGCGACCAATATGGTGCGCCGACCACTGATGTCTGTATTGCCCAGGCAGTCTGTGACTTGTTGCAGCGCTGGCAGCCTGAAAATTCGTCCCAGTCGGGGGTGTATCACCTGGTGAATCAGGGCGAAACCAGCTGGCACGGATTTGCGCAGGCGATTGTCGATACCTATCACCAACTATCTGGCAAAAAATCATGGCCATCGTTAGAGGTACAGTCGATTACCCCGATTGCTGCCAGCGAATATCCAACACCCGCTAAACGTCCGGCCAACTCGCGTTTGTCTACTGAAAAGCTACAATCACAGTTTGGCGTCAGCTTGCCTGACTGGCAAGCAGGCTTGCAGCAAGTGATGCAAACTCTGGAGTTATAGCTAATGGTATCGCTGACTATGTCAGCGTGACACTAGCTGGCATCCGTCCAGCTGTTCGGGGTTTCATAGAGACGTACACGTACTAATTGCAACTGATTGCCAAAGGTGTCTTTGTATTCAGCTTTAAGCAATTTAAACGCTTCTGCTGCCATATTTTCGGCGGTTGGTACGCTGGGAAACAACACTGTTTTGTGGTCAGGCAGGGTTTTCAAAAAATCAACCACCGGGATATCGTGTTGATAAACAAGAAAAGCATGGTCCCAACGGTCGACAATGGTTTGGCGTGCAATACGTTTGACATCGGCGAAATCCATGACCATGCCATCTTCTGAATGGCTCGCGGCTTGAATAATGTCGCCTGACAACGTAATTTCAATGGCGTAGCGATGACCGTGTAAATTGCGGCATTGACTTTTATGGTCAGGAATACGATGACCGGCATCAAACTCTAGGAGTGTAGTAATCTCCATATGTTTATTATACCAGTATCCACCTATTTTCCCGGCCTGCATGGCACCCTGACGCGTAACGTACTACAGGTCAATCATGTTGGGTAAAAGTGTCCCTAAAATTCTGGCCGGGACAAAACTCTGACCAGGATTAGTACAGGTCGTCTACATCCAACATGGCATCTTCTTCAGCCGAGTAATGTTTATGGCTCTTTTCAAAGGTTGTAAAGGCCTCACCGTACTCATCCATTTCATCGCCAGCGAAGTCTTCAAGCATTTGATCAATACGCTTAAAACTGTTTTTAGCATTGTTCGTGGTTTCCATCATTTCCTCCTACAACGACTGATTGTTAATCTACAGCAGTTATTCTTTACAGTATTACTAATTAACTTGCTGCTGTCAGGTTTGTACTAGCATAGACCATGCCAATGACGAATATGTTTCCTAGACTGGGTCTAAACCAATATCAGATGTAAAGAAATTCCAGTGATATCGTATGAACAAAAAGGTTAAACCATTGTCCATCAAAGACAATTTTGTAAAAACCGTTTATGGAGTGAACCATGAAATTCGGGATAGTTATCAGTTTAATCATCGGAGCGATCAGCGTGGCACATGCCGAATGTTTACCTTTGTACCAGCATCAATTCAAAACTTTGCAGGGCGGCACTGTCGATTTATGTCAGTATCAAGACAAACCAATATTGGTGGTGAATACAGCCAGCAAGTGTGGCTTCACGCCCCAGTTTGAGTCACTAGAGCAGCTGTATTCGCGTTACAAGGATCAAGGGCTACTGGTGGTTGGCTTTCCATCCAATGATTTTCGTCAGGAACCGGGCAATAACAAGCAAATTGGTGATTTCTGCAAAATGACTTATGCCGTCAAATTTCCGATGGCCGAAAAAAGTAGTGTGACGGGCAACCAGGCCAATCCACTTTACCAGCAACTGATTAAGCAGACCGGCCAATCTCCGCAATGGAATTTTTACAAATACTTGATATTACCAGGTGGGCAAAAGGTCTATGCTTTTAACAGCATGACGACGCCAGAAAGTGAAGACATTTTGGGTAAAATCAAACCTTATCTAAAGTAGACGTCACAAAATGCAAAAAAGCTATTCGAATGAATAGCTTT
>CAYYBN010000198.1:0-3998 GCA_964470225.1 uncultured Methylotenera sp.
ATGGCCTGTGTGGCCAGACCGACGTTGGAGAACAGACGCTCGGAACCGCAACCTGGGAAGTAGAACACGGCTTCGGAATCCTCGGTCACTTTTTGCGGGTCGCGGATAACCGGAATCAGATGGTTATCTTCCAGCCCCAGCATGGCGCGTGAGGTTTTGGACTGCATTTTTTTCGGCATCGGGCGGTTGATAAAGTGCACCACTTGCGCCTTGATTTCCGGCTTGCCTACGGTTGCCGGTGGCGCTTTTTTATCCTTGAGCAGACCGAATTTTTTGGCCAGACTATTGGCCAAGTTAATCGCCTTGTAACCGGCGCCTATCATGGTGGCACGCAAGAATTTGATAGTGGCCGGGTCTTTGGCATTCAGATAAAACATGCCTGCTGCCGTGCCTGGGTTAAATTTCTTCTTGCCTTGCTCGCGCAGGAAGTTGCGCATTTTCACCGAGACATCGCCAAAGTCGATATTGACCGGGCAGGGTTTTTCGCAACGGTGGCAAACCGTGCAATGGTCGGCCACATCGTTGAACTCGTCAAAATGCTTGAGCGAAATGCCACGCCGTGTTTGCTCTTCGTACAGAAAAGCCTCAATCAGCAGCGAGGTGCCAAGGATTTTGTTACGTGGCGAATACAGCAAGTTGGCGCGTGGCACATGGGTGGAACACACCGGCTTGCACTTGCCGCAACGCAGACAGTCGGAAATATCATCAGCAATCTCGCCAATGGCGGACTGTTCCATGATGATGGACTCTTGCTCCAGCAAACCAAAGCTCGGCGTGTAGGCGTTTTCCAGCCCGGAGCCCGCCATCAGCTTACCTTTGTTAAAGCGACCTTCCGGGTCCACTTTGTTTTTGTAGGCCGCAAAAGTGTCTATGGTGGCCTGGTCGAGGAATTCCATTTTGGTAATGCCAATGCCGTGCTCACCGGAAATCACGCCGTTGAGGCTACGGGCCAGCGCCATGACGCGGGCCACAGCGGCATGCGCTTCTTGCATCATGCCGTAGTCATCGGAGTTGACCGGGATATTGGTGTGCACATTGCCATCACCGGCATGCATGTGCAGTGCAATAAACACGCGGCTTTTCAGTACGCTTTTTTGAATCTCGTCCAGCTTGTCCAGTATCTTCTGGAACTCGCGACCGGCAAAAATATCCGCCATCGGACGCTTGAGTTCACGCTTCCAGGACACGCGCAAATCATAGGATTGCACGGCACGGAACACGTTATCGAACTGGGCGTAAGCTTTACCCATTTCGCCCAGTACCGATACCGGTTCATCCAATGTGTTCAAAATCAGACGCCAGCGGGCACGCACATCACGCAGCAATTGCAAGGCAATTTGCTGTTTGGATTTGACGCTGTCCGGGTCGGCATTGCCGTCTTCATCGGGTTGTAGCGGCAAATGGTCGCCTTGCATAAAGGCTTCCAGAGCATCGACCAGACGCAACTTGTTATTGATGGACAACTCGATATTGATACGCTCGATACCGTCGGAGTATTCACCCAGACGCGGCAACGGAATCACCACGTCTTCGTTGATTTTAAAGGCATTGGTGTGACGGGCAATGGCCGCAGTGCGCGAACGGTCCAGCCAGAATTTTTTACGCGCCTCGGCAGAGACGGCAATAAAACCTTCGCCGTTACGCGCGTTACACATGCGCACCACGGCTGAGGCGACTTCACCGACTGCGTTTTCGTCATCGGAGGCAATGTCGCACAACAACACCATTTTTGGCCGTTGCTGACGCGCAGCTTTGGTGGCATAGCCGACGGCCTTCACATAGCGCTCGTCCATGTGCTCCAGACCGGCCATAATCACCGCCGGGTCTTGCTTGGCGGTGGCATCCAGATAGTCTTTAATTTCGACGATGGCAGGCACGGCATTGGAGACGTGACCAAAGAACTCCAGCGCAATGGTACGCACGTGCTTGGGCATGCGATGCAAAATAAAGGTAGCTGAAGTAATCAGACCATCGCAACCTTCTTTTTGCACGCCGGGCAGACCAGACAGGAATTTGTCGGTCACATCTTTACCCAAGCCCACTTTACGGAAGCTGGGGCCGGGGATTTCCAGAATTTCCGGTTCGGCCAACAAGTTTTTATGGTCGATGTCGTAACGGCTGATTTTGAAACGCGCCATTTCGATATCGTGAATCTTGCCCAGATTGTGGTCCAGACGCTCGACTTCCAACCAGGTGGCATCTGGCGTCACCATGCGCCATGAGGCGAGGTTGTCCAACGCAGTGCCCCACAGCACGGCTTTTTTACCACCGGCGTTCATGGCGACGTTGCCACCGATACAGCAGGCATCCGCCGAAGTCGGGTCGCAGGCGAATTCAAGACCGGCCGCGCTTGCTGCATCCATAGCGCGACGGGTGACCACACCGGCACCACATTCGATGGTAGCCACCTGACGTGACACCCCTGGAAAAGTACGCATTTGTACACCAGTGTGCTGATCCAGCTTTTCGGTATTGATGACAGCCGACAACGGCGTCAACGGCACGGCACCACCGGTGTAACCCGTACCACCGCCACGCGGAATAATGGTCAGGCCGAGCTCGATACAGGCACGTACCAGATAAGAAATTTCGGCTTCGGTATCCGGATTAATCACTACAAATGGGTATTCAACGCGCCAGTCAGTGGCGTCCGTCACATGCGACACCCGCGCCAACCCGTCAAACTGAACATTGTCCTTGCGGGTGTATTTGGTCAGCTTTGCCAGCGCTTTTTTGCGCAACTCAGCAGTTTGCTTAAAGTCGTCGGCAAATTTTTCCACGGCCTTGGTGGCGGCTGAGACCAGTTTCTGTACCTTGTCGTTACCGGCACTGCGCTCGTTGATGGCCGCAATCCGGTGATACAGCGCCTCAATCAACGCCTTGCGTCGCTTGGGATTTTCCAGTAAGTCGTCTTGCAAATAGGGGTTGCGCGACACCACCCACAAATCGCCCAGCACCTCAAACAACATACGGGCACTGCGGCCGGTTTTACGCTCGGCACGCAAGACATTCAACACCTCCCAAACGTCCTCACCAAGAAACCGGATAACGATTTCGCGGTCAGAAAAGGATGTGTAGTTGTAAGGAATTTCGCGCAAGCGCGCAACTGGAGTAGAATCTGAATTAAGCAAGTCTGCTGAAATCGGTGCGTTCATTGATGTGTCATCAAACCCAAAAGTGAATTATATCATGTGGCAGACTACGCAAACACGGTAAACGTTCCAAGGTTATTATCCCGCCATGTCCAAGCCAAGCCCCGCTTTTTTTTCCAAAAAATGGATGATTCCTTTATGCCTATTACTGCTGGCAGCCGCCACACTTTATGTAGCGGCACAAAAACCGCTGGCGCCAGAAGTGACCTTCACGACGCTAGACGGACATAAAATCAGCATGCAATCTCTGCGGGGTAAAACCGTACTGGTGAATTTCTGGGCCACCGACTGTCCGGGTTGCATTAAGGAAATGCCGGACCTTATTCAAACCTATCAGCAATATAAAGCGCACAATGTGGAATTCATTGCAGTGGCCATGCCCTATGACCCACCAGCGCAGGTACTCAATTACACTCAAGAAAAAGCGTTACCCTTCCCGGTCATGCATGACGGCTTTGGTGAGATGGTCAAGGCGTTTGGCAATGTCAACCTGACTCCCACCACCTTTGTGTTTGACGCCCAAGGTCATCGCCTGCAAAAAACCATAGGGGAACTGGACTTTGCCGCACTTCGAGACCTGTTACAACGTCAGGGAGCACACTAATGTTATGGGTGAAAGCCATGCATGTGGTATTTGTAACCAGTTGGTTTGCTGGCCTGTTTTACCTGCCACGCATTTTCGTAAATCTGGCCATGGAAGATCACGATCCAGCCTATGACAGACTATTATTAATGGCGCATAAACTATACCGCTTTACGCATCCACTGGCCTTGCTGGCACTGGTGTTTGGCATCTGGTTATGGCAAGGCTATGGCATAACGGGTGGTTGGCTACATGCCAAATTA
>CAYYBN010000199.1:0-2703 GCA_964470225.1 uncultured Methylotenera sp.
TAGCAACTACGATACTGTGTTGTAGCTCATCTGTTTTTGCAGCATCTTCCTGTCCCAAGAATTTTTCTCAGTTTCTTGATCGATTTGGTACTGATCTCGTTTTTCAGAATTCTCATATTAAATATCCGCTTAGCTACATTTCCCATAATGGCCATAGAGATAGTTGCTATCCGGATTGCATGTCAGTGGAAGATAAGTTGTCCCGTCAAAAAGCTGCTAGTCTATCTGACCCAATCTTTCCTTTGCTATCCACACAATTGGAAGTTCCGCTGCAAAGTCAAATTAAAATCTCCAAGAGCCGAGTAGTTGTCAGGCTGGACAAACCCGATTCAGACAGTTTTTCATTTGAGTTTATATTCAAGCGTAATTATTCTTGTTGGCAACTTGTTTCTGTTAGAGACTTGTCGCTATGAGGATTTAACCCTAACCCCTCTCTAGCTCCCGCAGAGCGTACCCTTTCACGGTACGCCGCATGAAAAATCAAAGGGTCAGCCTGAGGTAACCTCTACAAAATAGCCCTACTCTCACGCATCCGCGCAGCGCCTAATATTAATAGTCCCTTCTTGTGCTGCTCATTGACGTTGTTCAGATATGTTGTACAATATTTTGTACGTACGCAAAAGGAGTCTGAGCATGGATGCAATTACCTATTCTTCTGCGAGAGCGCAGCTTGCGAGTAACATGGATCGTGTGTGTCAAAATCACGAGCCCATTATTATTACGCGCAATGGTGAGCAATCGGTGGTGATGTTGTCGCTTGAGGATTATCAAGCCTTGGAAGAAACCGCCTATTTATTACGTAGCCCTGCCAATGCCAAGCGCTTGCTTGATGCGTTGACTGAGTTGGAGGCGGGTAAAGGTGTTGAGCGGAATTTGATTGAATGAAGCTGATATTTGCCGAGAACGCTTGGCAAGATTATTTATATTGGCAGTCGCAGGATAAAAAAATGCTCAAGCGCATTCATCAGTTGATTCAAGAAATTCAACGCGAGCCTTTTGCTGGTGTGGGTAAGCCGGAGCCGCTCAAGCATGCGCTCAGTGGATATTGGTCCAGACGACTCAATGACGTGCATCGTATTGTGTATAAGGTTGAGCAAGACGCTTTATGGATTGCACAACTTAGGCATCATTATTAAAGTCTTGCTACTAACCTGCCAACTATATGCAATTTGCATGTAACACCCGAATTAGGGGTTGTCTTAATGCCAGACTTCCCCAAAATAAATTCCTCAGTTTCTGCGCCTTTAACATGACGATTAGGAAATCATGCTATGAAATTGAAAGTTATATTTTTAGCTGTAGCAATGTTAAATAGCACTGCGTCAATTGCTCAAGTTGATTATGACAAACCAGACTGGCTTATAAAAAAGTTGGAAATTTATCAAATATATGACCCGCTGATTGTAGCCACAAAAACTGAATACAACGGCAAAGTCGCTTATTACATACCTCCACGGTGTTGTGACATACCTAGCGAGTTGTATGATGAAAGTGGAACACTTATTTGTTTTCCTGATAGCGGTTTAGCTGGGGGTGATGGCAAATGTCCTTCATTTGGCCAAGGTAAACATCAGAAATCAACATCTAATCAACAGTCCGTGACTAAATGATTTTTTTAAGACCATTGATTAGGCATATATGGGGGCTGCACACTTACGCGTAACATGTAGCCGATATATTACAATCGCCTCAAGCTTGCACCTTTGCATACTCTTCACTGCTACCATGCAGCTTTACATCTTACTCAAGCAAGGTCTCTCATGTATTGCCCTGCCCATTTTCAAGCCCAAGACCCGCAACAGTTGCAGAGGCTGATGGCGCAATATCCGCTGGCCATCATTGTTAGTAGTGGTGCACAAGGGTTGGTCGCTGACCATATTCCTCTGTTATATTAGGCGGTGCCGGGCAAGGCGGGTAGGCTGCTGGGGCATGTGGCCAAAGCCAACCCGCTGTGGCAAACCACAGCGCCGTTGCTGGTTATTTTTCAGGGGCCGGATGCTTATGTCAGCCCGGGCTGGTATGCCAGCAAACAAACCGATGGCAAAGTGGTGCCAACCTGGAATTATGCGGTGGTGCATGTGCAGGCCAGCTTGCGTGCCGTGCATGAAAAAGAGACGTTGCTGCGATTGGTGAGTCGCCTGACCGAGACCCATGAGGCAACCAGGCCGTCACCATAGCAGGTGGCAGATGCGCCGCCTGAATATACCGAGCAACTGTTGTCGCAGATTGTTGGTATAGAGCTGAACATCCTCAGTATGCAGGGTAAGTTTAAGTTGAGTCAGAATCAGTCAGCACAGAACTGGCAAGGTGTGATGGCCGCTTTGCAAGCAGCATGAGAGGGCGAGATGGCTGGCTGGATGTCGGTGCCGGGTGCCTGAATGGGGCAGGGCAATTTAGGCGAACATATCAGGGACTAAATACGTTCTTTTACCCACCTTGCGCTATGTTTAATTAAGCCCGCTCTATCAGTTTCACCTCATACTGCGGCGTACTACCAATCATGCCAAGCTGCCGGAATGATTCGATCAACGCTTGCGATAATTCAGCTTGCGCCGCACCATAGTCAGTCACATTGACCCATGGTTTGACTGCAATGCCCACACTGCCGGGATTGAGGATGCTGACTGCCACCACAGGCTTGGGTGTCTGCAACACATATTGGCTGGCAGCCAGCAGGGTATTGGCCGTGGCGATAGCCTGATC
>CAYYBN010000199.1:2713-3995 GCA_964470225.1 uncultured Methylotenera sp.
CATGTCCAGTTGGCGGATTTTGCCGTAGTTATGCAAAATTTCACCAACAATTTTACGGTTGGGAATCACCACTTGCGACTGGTCAGCATGCGACAACACAGTGGTAAACAAACTGATATTTTCAACACTGCCCTGCTCGCCAACAATGGAAATATACTCACCTACCCTGAATGGCTTGGTAAAAATAATGGTGAGCCCGGCGACGATATTGCTGAGTACCCCCTGCATGGCCAGCGCTACACCGGCACCGGCAACCCCCAAACCGGCAATGAGCGGCAGTAACTGAATGCCCAGATTCTGTAACGCCATAATGGCAAACAGTGCCAGTACCAGCAATCGCACAACCCGCACCAGCAGTTGCGCCACCGGCGGTTCAAGGTGGAATTTTTTCAGTGACAGATGCACCACATTGCCTACCCAGCGACCAGCGTAGTTGCCTGCCAGCATAATCAGGATGGCAACCATGACTCTGGGGCCAAACTGCAAGGCCAGGTCAATGGCCACGCGTTGTATTTGTTCCAAGGTAGAAAAGTCGTCGGTCATGCTTTAATCCCTCAATGGTTTGGTCTTGATATTGGGTAAGATTGTACCTAAAAGTTTTGCGGGGTGAAGGTAGAGTTACACGGATGCGAATTGTGTTTGATTGGCTTGCAAGGATACTGAGGTTCATTGATATTGCTGCTGCTAATACAATCATTTACGCGAAGCACCTGTTTGGTGGCTTTAAACACGCATGCAGTTGAGATAGTGTATTATTTTGCTATGGCACCTACGGTATTTCGAGAGGGTTCTTTTCGTTTCTTTTTCTTTTCCAGAGAAGAGTCGCGCGTGCACATTCATGTTTCTCATAGTGATGGTGAAGCAAAGTTTTGGCTGGAGCCATCTATTGAGCTAGCGATGAGTCAGGGACTTTCTCAAAAACAACTGTCTGAAGCGATGCGTTTAGTCTATGAACATCATCAGGAGATATTAAATGCTTGGCACGCCCATTTCGGCTATTGAGGTTTCACTGGCATCGAGCCAAGGCTTTTGGTTGCTGCTTGGTGATGAAGAGCTTTTTGTCCCCTACGCAGAGTTTCCATGGTTTAAAAAAGCCACAATAGAGCAACTGACTGCTGTAGAAATGCCTTCTTCAAACCATCTATATTGGCCCCTGTTGGATATTGATTTATCGGTTGAATCGATTCGCAACCCAAAGGCGTTTCCACTTATTTCAAAAATCTAGCTCTAGCCTGGATAAGGCCTAGATTGATGGCCTACACTTTAGCCCTGCTGACCATAC
>CAYYBN010000200.1:0-1266 GCA_964470225.1 uncultured Methylotenera sp.
AAAGAAGAGCTATTGGCTTGTGGGCGGGGCGAAATGTTTGGCGCTGGCAATGCGCAACTGCCTTTACCACCTATGCTGATGTTCGACCGTATTGTTAAAATTTCTGATGACGGTGGCAAGTACGGTCAGGGCGAAATTATTGCCGAGTTAGATATTCAACCTGACCTATGGTTTTTTGGCTGTCATTTTACCGGCGATCCGGTGATGCCAGGCTGTTTGGGTTTGGATGCGATGTGGCAGTTGGTGGGTTTTTTCCTCGGTTGGAAAGGCGGTCCAGGCCGAGGGCGTGCCTTGGGTGCTGGCGAAGTAAAATTTACGGGTCAAGTGTTGCCCAGCGGCAAGCTGGTTCGTTATCACATTGATTTGAAACGGGTCATCATGCGCAAGCTGGTCATGGGTATTGCCGATGCGCGCATGGAGATTGATGGTCGTGAGATTTACGCGGCCAATGATTTGCGTGTTGGTTTGTTTACCAGCACGGACAATTTCTAGGAACAAGGGGGGCGCAATGCGTCGCGTAGTCATTACTGGATTTGGCATCGTATCAAGTCTGGGTAATCACAAAAATGAAGTACTGGAAAGCTTGCGTGCGGGTAAGTCTGGTATTAGCTATCAGCCGGAATATGCAGAACGCGGCTTGCGTTCGCATGTGGCGGGCACCATCAAAAACCTTGATATTGAAGCCTTAATAGATCGCAAATTGTTGCGCTTTATGGCCAAAGGCCATGCCTATGCATGGTTGGCCATGCAAGAAGCCATCGCTGACGCCAAGCTGCCCGAAACGCTGGTATCGAACGTGCGTACTGGTCTGATTGTGGGGGCGGGGGGCACTTCCACCGAAAGCATGTTGGAAGGTACCAATACGCTGGCTGAAAAAGGCATACGCCGGGTTGGTCCTTACATGGTGACTAAAACCATGAGCAGCGGTATTGCGGCCTGTCTGGCGACCGGTGCCAAAATCAAGGGTGTGAATTACGGCATCAGTTCGGCCTGTTCCACCAGTGCACATTGCATAGGCGCGGGTGTTGAGCAAATTCAATTGGGTAAGCAAGACATTGTGTTTGCCGGTGGTGGTGAAGAAGAACACTGGAGTATGAGCTATTTGTTTGATGCCATGGGCGCGTTGTCCAGCAAATATAACGATACGCCCGAGAGAGCCTCCCGAACCTATGATGCTGACCGCGATGGCTTTGTCATCTCTGGCGGTGGCGGTATTGTCGTGCTTGAAGAATACGAACATGCCAAGGCACGTGGCGCGCACATCTA
>CAYYBN010000200.1:1276-3988 GCA_964470225.1 uncultured Methylotenera sp.
CTATGCAGAAATCATTGGCTATGGAGCGACTTCGGATGGCTATGACATGGTGGCCCCAAGCGGTGAAGGCGCCGTACGCTGCATGCAACAAGCCTTGCAAGGCATTTCACCAGACGACATTGACTACATTAACACCCACGGCACCAGCACGCCGGTGGGTGACACCAAAGAGCTGGAAGCCATACGTACGGTGTTTGGCAGCAATAGCAAAGTGGCCATTGCTTCAACCAAATCATTGTCTGGTCATGCGTTGGGTGCTGCCGGTGTCAATGAGGCGATTTACACTCTGTTGATGATGCAACATGGCTTTATTGCGGCATCAGCCAACATTGAGACGCTGGATCCTGCCGCTGAGGGTATGAACATTGTGCGTGAAACCGTACCGGTGGCTCGTATCCAAACTGCTTTGTCTAACAGCTTTGGTTTTGGCGGGACCAACGCCACGCTAACCTTGTCTACTAAATATCTTTAAGGCTTAACGATGCTTCACAGTGCGGCTGGTTAGCAGCCGCTATTATCGGTGGTTACGGTCATCAGCGGAGTTTGCAGATTGTTAGATAAATGGTAACGCAGACCACAACGCTGACTATCGGGGGCGCCCACCATGAAAAATCGTACGTCCGTCTCGGTGGCAGAACTAGCGTCGGCTTGAAAGCGACCTAGCGTTACAAGTTGGCTAATGCCGCCTTCGCCATTTGCGAACTTCCAGGCCACAGGATAGCCAAAGTGAAAGTAGATGGTGCGCCCATCTATCATGGCACTGTTCTGACCAGCCGCCTGATTGGCATCACACAACGGTTCAGCCATGCACACGCCGCGGGCCATGTTGGCAGAGGACACCAGTGCCGCTTTCAGTGCGGCCAGTGAGGAGATGCGTCCTTGACGATCGACGCTGCCAAAATGGGCCACGGCGGTCACCGCTAGAATAGAAATCACCATGATCACGACAATCAATTCAATCAGCGTAAAGCCGAAAAGTCGTTGTTTATGAACCCTACGTTTAGGGGGTAAGTCAGGCGCCGTCATGACTGCATGCTACCTCAGTTTTAACGCAGCTTTACTAACTTATGATAAGGATTGAAAATTATTAAAAAGGGTGTCATGAAGCGTCTGTGTTACGCGTTGGGTTTAGGCTGGCTAGCCATTTTATTAAGCCAGTGTGTTACGACGGGTGTACGTGTGGTCAGTTTGAGTAGCCAGCAACTCGAACAAAAAGTAAACGCCTCGCTTTCCCCATCCATTTCTCTGTTGCATTACTATCGCTTGCAACTCTCCCATGCCGTGGTGGCTACCGACCCGGCTAACCAGCGCGTGCAGGCACGCTTTAACACCCGCCTGAATGGCCCGCTATTGGCGGATGCCCTGACGGGCCAGCTGCAAGTGTCCGGCCAATTGGTTTATGACGCCACGCGCAGTGCCGTAGTGTTTCAGTCGCCGCGTATCGAGCAACTGCAATTCGATGGCTTGTCAGCCGAGTGGCAGCAAAAAGTATCTGCGCTTGCCCGTCAACATGGCCATGCATGGCTCAAGGATGTGGTCTTATATGAGGTCAAGCCTGAGTCACTCACTGTGGCAGGTCAGCGGTATATACCTGGCCAGTTGCAGGTCACAGACAGTGGAATTGAACTGACCTTAACACCCCAGCCACGATAATCCGGCTAAAAAACACCTACACAGTGCGCGGCATCCAACCGGATTCCAGCAATAACGCCGCCACTGGTTTACGGCCTTCTGCGGTTAGGATATTAAACGTGCGGCAAGCGGCAGCCGTGCTCATGCATTCCACGGCAATGTGTGCTTGACTAAATTCTATTAAATGTTTGGGGTGAATAAAGCGGTGCTGGTCACCAGTGCCCAGCAAGACCAGCTCAGGAGCGAGCGATAGAATCACTTGCAGACTCTCAGCCGATAATGAAGCCCAATCGCCGGCATACCAGGGGGATACCACCTGTTCAGCGCAAACAATCAGGCTTTGCGTGTAGCGTTGTTGGTTGACTTGCACATAGTCGGCGGCAAAGGCCGTAATCTGCATTTGCAAGCCTGAAGTATTCTGATGTAATTTCATAGGTTCCATTCAATCTTAGCTTTGGACTGACCCGTTTGCTGGCAAATGAATACAAGCACTTGCGTTGTCGTGGGTGTGCTTTGCGGGTAGAATAAGCCCCTTTATTTTACCGCTTAACCAGGCCTGATGGCTTGATTGTTATCTACTATGCAGCCAGTCCAAAAATCCAACAAGCTTCACAACGTCTGCTACGACATCCGTGGCCCGGTGTTGCAACGCGCGCGTCAGATGGAAGAAGACGGTATGCGCATTATCAAACTCAATATCGGTAATCCGATGCCGTTTGGCTTTAATGCGCCGGACGAAATTGTGCAGGATGTGATTCACAACATGGATCAGGCCTCCGGCTACACTGATTCCAAAGGCTTGTTTGCGGCGCGCAAAGCCATCATGCACTACTCGCAACAGAAAAAAATTGCAGGCGTGACCATAGACGACATCATTATTGGCAACGGCGTCTCCGAACTGATTGTCATGGCCATGCAAGGCTTGCTGAATAATGGCGACCAGGTGCTGGTACCGATGCCGGATTATCCTTTGTGGACAGCTGCGGTCAATCTGGCCGGTGGCACCGCGCGTCATTATGTGTGTGACGAACAGTCTGGCTGGTTGCCCGACCTGAAAGACATCGAGAATAAAATCAATGC
>CAYYBN010000201.1:0-3958 GCA_964470225.1 uncultured Methylotenera sp.
ATGCCGGCCCCAGTCGGGCGCGCAAATGGGCGGCTGCACAAGCACTGGAAGGTGCCATTTATGTGGAAACTATCCCGTTTGCCGAAACACGCAATTACGTGAAAAAGGTGCTGGCCAATGCCCACATGTACGCACCGCGGCTGGGCTTGTCGCCAGTCACACTAAAAAAACGCTTGGGCGTGATTCCGCCGCGTAGTATGCCAGAAACACCACAGGTGGACACCGTGGTTGATGAAACCTCCTGAGCGCTGTCGCTGTCGCAGTTGGGCACAGTTCAGTACAATCATGTAATCTTCAAGCAGGAAATCGAATGTTATGAAATTAATTACCGTTTTGGGTGGTAGCGGCTTTGTTGGTCGCTCGCTGGTAGCCCGCTTAGACCAGTCTGGCTTCCGCGTGCGCGTGCTGACGCGTCGCCGTGAGCGCGCCAAGCATCTGATTTTGTTACCCAATGTCAGCGTGGTCGAATGTAATGTGTTGGATGAAGCCGCTTTGCAACAGGCGCTGACTGGCAGTGATGCGGTCATCAATTTGATAGGTATACTGCATCAAAGCAAAAAGGACAGTTTTGACCAGCTACACCATCAGTTGCCTGCCATGCTGGGGCGTCTGTGTCAGCAACTGGGGATACGTCGCCTGCTGCACATGAGCGCCCTACAAGCCGCACCACAGGCGCCCAGCGCTTATCTGCGCAGCAAAGCGGCTGGCGAGCAAGCCTTGCTGGCCATGCAACCGGACTTGCAGGTCACCATCCTGCGGCCTTCGGTAATATTCGGCAGTCATGATCAATTTATCAATTTATTTGCCAAGCTGGTAAAGGTAGTCCCTGTACTGGTGCTCGCCATGCCAGAGGCCAAGTTTCAACCGGTGTGGGTAGAAGATGTCAGCAGCGCCTTTGTCAATGCCATTGAGCAGACTGCCACCCACGGCAAGGTATATGAACTGGGCGGCCCGCACATTCTCAGCCTGCGCCAGATTCTGCAACTGGTCATGCAGACGGTTGGGGTGCAGCGGCCTATTGTTGGCCTGAACTCGTCGCTGTCGTTGTTACAAGGAAGCCTGATGGAATGGTTGCCGGTCAAGCTGATGTCACGTGACAATGTGCTGTCCATGCAGGTAGATAACGTTTGTCACCAGCCGCTGGCCAACGAACTGTGCATTCTGCCCAGTGACATGGCCGCCATCGTCCCAACTTATTTGGCCGAACAATCGCCGCGGGGGTGTTACCCGCGTTTCCGGGCAGCGGCCGGTCGTGCCATTAACGCCAGACGGTAAGCCTCACCCATGTACATCTACCAGGTAGGCGGCGCCGTGCGTGACAGCCTGCTCGGCTTGCCGGTTAAAGACCGTGACCATGTGGTGGTGGGCGCCACGCCGGCGCAGATGCAGGCACTGGGCTACCGTGCCGTGGGTAAAGACTTCCCGGTTTTTTTGCATCCACAGACGCATGAGGAATATGCGCTGGCTCGCACCGAGCGCAAATCAGGCAAAGGTTATAAAGGTTTTGTTGTATATGCTGACCCTGATGTGACGCTGGAACAAGACCTGGCAAGGCGCGACTTCACCATCAATGCCATCGCCCGGGATGCCAGCGGGCAACTGATTGATCCCTACGGTGGGCAGCAGGATTTACAAGCCAAAACCTTGCGTCACGTTACCTTGGCTTTTTGTGAAGACCCGGTGCGCATTTTGCGCGCCGCACGCTTTCTGGCCAGATTCACCGATTTTGAGGTGGCCGACGAGACCTTGCAACTGATGCGTGACATGGTGGCTGCCGGGGAGGTGAATGCGCTGGTGCCTGAGCGCGTCTGGCACGAACTCGCGCGTGGGTTGATGGAAGCACAACCCAGCCGTATGTTTGCCCTGTTACGCGCATGCGGTGCATTGAACGTGTTATTGCCCGAACTGGACCGGCTGTGGGGTGTACCGCAAACCGCCACCTACCACCCGGAAGTCGACACCGGCGTGCATGTCATGCTGGTCATCGACTACGCAGCCAAACAAGGCTTTAGTTTGCCGGTACGTTTTGCCGCCCTGACCCATGACCTCGGCAAAGGCACCACACCAGTAGACGTGTTGCCGCGACATATCGGCCATGAATTGCGCAGCGTAGACTTAATACGTGACGTGGTTAGCCGTTTGAAGGTGCCAAATGCGTGCCGTGATCTGGCGCTGCTGGTGGCCAAATACCATGGCAAACTGCATGCGGTGCAGCAGATGCGCGCGGATACCCTGCTGCATTTCCTGGAAGGACTGGATGCTTTCCGCCAGCGTGCACGTTTTGACGATTTTTTGCGCGCCTGCGAGTGTGATAGCCGCGGCCGTCTCGGGCTGCAAGACTGTCCACTCACCGACATCAGCACTCTACAGACCGCCTTGCAGGCAGCGCTGGCCGTGGCCACGGCGGACATTGCCAGACTGCATAAGGCACCCGCCCAGATTAAACAGGCGATTTTTGAAGCCAGACTGGCCGCCATCCGTGCCCGGTTGGTCACGCCTTGACGCAGACCGTTCGTTACGGCGGCTGCTGGTTTGGTATGCAGCCTGCACTTACGTTATGATGATATTTGCCCCTAGTTGAGATCCCCTAAACGTCATGTCCGTTTCGTCTCCGCTGCGCCCGAATACCAGCGCGCTTTATCAACAAATCAAGCAGAAGATTATCGCCTTCGAGCTGTATCCGGGTAGCCGGGTTACCGAGCAGCAACTGGCTGAACTGTTTGGCGTGAGCCGCACGCCGGTACGACAGGCATTGCAGCGTCTGGAGATTGAAGGCTTTCTGACCATCCGTCCCAAACAGGGCTGTTTTATCCGCAGTTTGGATGTGGATGAGCTGATGGAGTACTACGAGGCCCGAATTGCATTGGAGCAATTGATCGTCGAAGCTGCGGTGAGCAATATGAGTGACAAGCAGATCGATGCCATGCTGCACACTTGGCATCCGCAGCGGCATGATGAGGCGATGGCGGCGGGCATAGACCTCGGTGAGCAGGATGAGGCATTTCATGTGGGGCTGGCTTTGGCCAGCCATAAGCCGGTGTTGGCGCATTTGCTGCAAGACATTAATCACCGTATCCGCGTCATTCGCCGTTTGGACCTGAACGACGATAACCGCAGTCAGCGCACCTATAAAGAGCATCACGAGATTCTGATGCACATTCGTGACCGCGATGCGCTAAAGGCGAAAACCGCCATCAAACGGCATATCCTGCGTAGCCGCGAATTCGCCAAAACCCTGACATTGACTGCGCTGGCGCGGCATAAATTCTTGGCGCCGGACGCAGACTAGACAGAGTCATGGCTGCGCAAAAACAGCCATGGTATGCCGTTTGCTTGCCAATACTGGTATACATCCATGTATTTCAATCAAGAGGAGCGTCTGTTGTCTGCCTTGCCTGTGCCCGAAACCGAACCCACCCAAGAAACGGTTGCCCGTCAGCTTGCCTTACATGGCATTGTGCTGCCCGATACACTGCTCATCGAGACCATCCGTCATTGCGCGTTGTTACAGCAACATGCAGTCAATGTCATGGGCTGGACGCTGGATGAACATATCGAGCCTGCGCCACTGTTTACGCCCTAAGCCAGGAAAGGTGCCTTATGGATGGCCGTTACAGTGCAACAGAGATTGCACACGCAATACGTACGCAACAAGTCAGCGCGACCACAGTCACTCAGGCTGCGCTGGCTGACATCGCCCACTGGGATGGTCGTTATAACAGTTTTACTGCGGTGACGGCAGACCGGGCGCTGGCCGAGGCCGCAGCTGTCGATGCGGCAATACAGCAAGGTCAGGCCCTGCCGCCGCTGGCAGGTGTGCCGTATGCCGTTAAAAACTTGTTTGACATTCTGGGCCTGACCACGCTGGCCGGCTCCAAAATTAATCGCCAGTTACCTGCCGCAGGTCAGGACGCCCTGCTGGTACAGCGTATGCAACAGGCCGGTGCCATTTTACTGG
>CAYYBN010000202.1:0-3933 GCA_964470225.1 uncultured Methylotenera sp.
GCCAGTTGGGCACTGCCAGGTTGTAGAAAGGGGCGATGGTCCTGCGTGGTCTGCGGATTGGGCAATACCGAAAAAATACTACCAACAACACCATTAATGGCCAAATTGGAGGAGCCATCCATCGGATCCATACAGACTAAAAATGGCAATGGCTGCGTTTTTGCAGACGCAAACCAGACCGGCGCCTCGGTTTCTTCGGACACCACGCCGGCCACCACGCCACTGTGCTCAAACGCCGCCAGTGCCAGTGCATGGCTGTGCAAATCGAGTTGCATTTGGGTTTCGCCCTGCACATTGGTGGTGCCCAGTTTTTCGGTCACACCTTGCAAAGCGCCCTGCCGAATCAGGTGGGCAATGGCGACACCGGCCTCGGCCATGGCCAGTACTAACTTGGTCAATTCAGGCTGCGCGGCTTGTGTTGCCAGCCAATCGTTCAATGTTGTCATCTCTGTCATCCTTCTGTATGAACCCTGTTCCTGCCATAAGGGTATGGCCGCAAGATAACACTTTGATGACAAGCAAGAACAATACCGATATTAAGGCTTCCACCCTAGAAAACAAACTAACAGGCCAAGCCAGAGGCTTGTATGCCTCAGAAAACAAGTTTGGTCAGTGCTGCTTGCGCCGCAATCATGCCAGCACTGGCGGTGACACACATGCTTGAACCATACCCGGCACAATGGAGCCCGCTCAGTTGGTCGCTGTCACAGGCTTCTTCAGGCCGCAGCACAGGCTCGTTGGAATACACCGCTGTGATGCCAAAGGCCGGGGATTTTTTATGCTGGCTGGCCTTGGGAAAACCATGGTCACGCCGCAATAGGGTACGGATTTTGGCCAGCATGCGGTCGCCCTCCACATGGGCCAGATCGGCCAATTGCAAGCGGGTGGCATCCAGTTTACCACCGGCGCTGCCCACCATCACCAGTGGAATAGTCTGCGCCTGGCAAACCACTGCCAGCGCTGTTTTGGCTTGGCTATCGTCCATGCAATCCAGCACCAGGTCAGGCTTGTGTTGTAGCAGTGTCGCCACATTGTCTGGCGTCACAAAATCCTCAATTTCAATCACCTGACAATCGGGATTGATGTCAGTGATACGCTCATGCATGGCGCTGACTTTGGCTTTGCCAAAATTGGACGCCAGCGCATGGATTTGGCGGTTGATATTGGACTCGGCAATATTGTCCAAATCGACCATTGTCAGTCTACCCACGGCATTACGTGCCAGCGCCTCCACCGCCCAGGAACCAACGCCGCCGATGCCGATAATCATGACATGCGCCGCCTGCAAACGCTGCAAACCATCGGCACCATACAAGCGACGGACGCCGGAAAAACGGCGTCCAACATCTACGGCTGAATCAGTCATGCGCTGGCTGTACTTTCCAGCACCACATAGGCCAGAGCCAAATTTTTTTCATCACTGATGCTGATGTGCGACTGCTGAATATGCTGCTGTTTAAGAAAGGCTTGCAGGGTGGGGGACAACTGTAACAACGGCCGTCCCAGCGCATCATGGCTGACGGCGATATTGTGAAAACTGACTTCGCCACGGATACCGGTGCCGATGGCTTTGGCAAACGCTTCTTTGGCGGCAAACCGTTTGGCCAAAAATCGGGCTTTGAGCTGGCTGGCGGCGTAATCAGCCAGCTCTGATTCGGCCAGTATGCGCCGGGCAAAGGCATCACCAAACTGCGCCAGCGACGACTGGATGCGCTCAACTTCAACAATATCGGTACCGATGCCATAAATCATGGGTGGAGTTTCCGTTCCTATCAGGCTGAAAATTCCTTCATTAGTGACTTCATTTCACGCACAGCGCTGTCCCAACCCACAAACAAGGCGTGGGCCACAATGGCATGGCCAATGTTTAACTCTTCAAAGCCGTGCAAACGCGCAATCTGGTGCACATTGTGATAATGCAAACCATGACCGGCATTCACCACCAAGCCAGCCGCCTTGGCGTACTTGAGCGCACGGTCGATTTTTTCTAGTTCGGCCTGCTGCGCGTGTTCGGTTTCAGCATCGGCAAAGGTGCCCGTATGCAGCTCAATGACTGGGGCACCCATGCGGGCAGCGGCATCTATTTGCGCCAGGTCAGGTGCAATAAACAGCGACACGCGTATACCCTGCCCAGATAATTTTTTAACGGCATGGGCGACTTTGTCGTAATGGGTCAGCACATCCAGCCCACCTTCAGTGGTGCGTTCCTCGCGACGTTCGGGCACCAGACACACATCCTGTGGTTGCACCTGTATGGCGATGTCTATCATTTCGCTGGTGACTGCACACTCCAGATTCATTTTGGTTTGTAGCAAGGGGCGCAAGGCAAAAATATCAGCATCTTGCATATGGCGGCGGTCTTCGCGCAAATGCAGGGTAATGCTGTCGGCCCCAGCCTGCTCGGCGCGTAAGGCCGCTTGCACAACACTGGGGTATTTGGTGCCACGTGCCTGACGGATGGTAGCAACGTGGTCGATATTAACACCGAGTTTTAACATGAGCGTGAGTGTTCTAACAAATAAAAAATATCATGGTTTGACGTTGAGCCATTTTAACCCCTGGCCAAACGAAACCAAAGAATGAGTTGTGTGTTCGCCATTTCAGGCGTGCTAGTCGCATTATTGAGCATGCCGGTCGCTAGAACTCTTGCAAATCGACCAGCAACTGCCGGGTGTGTAGCGGCTTTTCGCCCAGATAATGCTGTAACAAATAACGCATTAACTGCTTGCTCTGGCTTTGTGTGGTCGGACTGTCGTAGTCACCCCGTGCCATGTTGAGCAATGTTGCCCCTTGCAACACAATGCCCTGCTTGGTCGCCGTCAGTGCGCAAGCGCCATACTCTGCCTCAAAGCGGTAGGTTTCATCGGCATGAATGATTTCGCCATGCTCATCATGGGTCAGCGGCACCGCATAGCCCAGTTCCTGCAACATTTTCAGTTCAAAGCGACGCATCATCATGGCCAGTTGCGTGCTGTCTAACGGGCTTGGCAACGCTGATAAACTCTGGACGGTATGCGCATAGTATTCAAACAGGCGCTGATGAGCATCGTCACGCGGTAATAAGCGCAACAGCAACTCGTTCATGTAAAAACCACACATCAAGGCTTCGCCCTTGAGTAGCGTCAACCCGGTCATCCATTCCAGACTATGCAGGGTTTTTAGCTCGTTTTTGCCCGACCAAGTGCCCGCCAGTTGCTGAAAAGATTGCAGCATGCCGCGCATGGCAGACAACGGTCGACGCGCGCCTTTGGCCACGGCGGCAATGCGGCCAAATTCCTGGCTGAACATTTCCACCACCAGACTGGTTTCCTTGAACGGATAAGTATGCAGAATAAACACCGGCTGCTGCGATTGCTTGTGACTGCTGGAATCCGCTTGCTGCACGATACGGCCTTGTCGGGTTTAGAACCCCAGACTTTTCAGGGCGCGCTCGTCGTCGGCCCAGCCACCTTTGACCTTGACCCAGGTTTCCAGATAGACCTTGGAGCCAAACAGTTTTTCCATGTCCTGACGTGCCTCGGTAGAGATTTGCTTGAGCTTTTCACCACCTTTGCCGATGACCATGGGTTTTTGGCTGTCTTTGTCGACAATGATGGCGGCAAAAATACGGCGCAAGTTTTTCACCGTTTCAAACTTTTCAATTTCCACTGTGACCGAATAAGGCACTTCATCACCCAGCAAACGAAAGATTTTTTCACGCACCAGTTCGGCGGCCAGAAAGCGCTCGTTTTTGTCGGTCAGTTCATCTTCTGCATACAGCGCTGGTTGTTGCGGCAAATGGCTACGGATTGCTGCCAGCAATTCGTCCAGGTACAAATTCTTTTTGGCACTGACCGGCACAATACCGGCAAACTCAAACAATAAATCAAAGTCTTGTATCAATGGCAACAGGTTGCCTTTATCTCCCATTAAATCGGCCTTGTTCACCACCAG
>CAYYBN010000203.1:0-2264 GCA_964470225.1 uncultured Methylotenera sp.
AGACCCGTCAACCGGTGGCCACCGGTGAGGAGGGCATGATTTGCGTACCGGACAGTGACCCCGGCTTGTTTTTGAATTACTGGAACCTGCCCGAGGAAACTGCCAAGTACAAACACGATGGTTATTTCTTTACCGGCGACTATGCCAAATACGATGCAGATGGTTATCTCTGGTTTCTGGGCCGCAAAGATGACATTATCAAAAGCTTTGGTTACCGTGTTTCACCCTATGAAATTGAGCGCGTTTACAAGGGCCATCCAGCCGTGGCGGATTGCGCAGCCGTGGGTGAAGAGATTGAAAAAGACAAGCTGCTGGTGGTCATTTACGTGATTCCCAAGCCAGAAGCCAGTGTGCAGGCCGATGAGCTCATCGCCTTTGGCAAACAGCATCTGGCCGCTTACAAGGCACCGAAAACCGTGTATCTGGCCAACGAGTTCCCGCGTACCAAGAATGGTAAAATTTTGCGCAAAGATGTGAGCCCGGCGATTGCCTACAGCAAAAGTGCAGTCCGCTAGTACTTTCTTAAATGAGTACATTCTAAAGTGAGCACATTCTGAGATTGAAACGAAACGAGCGTCCGGCATGGCCCTGATTAAAACCGAAGACTTTATCGCCAGTGTGGCCGATGCATTGCAATATATTTCCTATTACCACCCCGAGGATTATATTCGTGCGCTGGCCGTGGCCTATGACAAAGAGCAGTCTGTTGCCGCCAAAGATGCCATTGCACAAATTTTGACCAATTCGCGCATGTGCGCACAGGGCAAGCGCCCCTTGTGTCAGGACACCGGCATCGTTGTCGCCTTTGTCAAAGTCGGCATGCAGGCGCGCTTTGAGGGCGACATGACGCTAGAAGCCATGGTCAACGAAGGTGTACGACGCGCCTATCTGCACCCGGACAACACCTTGCGCGCCTCCATCGTCAACGACCCGGCAGGTGCGCGCAAAAACACCCGCGACAACACACCGGCGATGACCCATGTCGAGATGGTGGCCGGTGAGCACGTGGAGGTGTTGGTGGCGGCCAAAGGCGGTGGCTCGGAAAATAAATCCAAACTAGTGATGCTAAACCCGAACGAAAGCATCGTCGATTGGGTGCTGGAAGTGGTGCCTGAGATGGGTGCGGGTTGGTGCCCGCCTGGCATGTTGGGCATAGGCATAGGCGGCAGCGCCGAAAAAGCCATGCTGCTGGCCAAAGAATCGCTGATGCAGCCGATTGATATTCAGGTGTTGCAGGCGCGTGGGCCGCAAAACCGCCTCGAAGAACTGCGTTTGGAACTCTATGACAAGGTGAATCGTCTGGGCATCGGTGCACAAGGCTTGGGCGGATTAACCACGGTGCTGGATGTGAAAATTCTCGATTATCCGACCCATGCCGCCAGTTTGCCAGTGGCGATGATCCCCAACTGCGCCGCCACACGCCATGTGCATTTCACGCTCGATGGCTCTGGTGTCGCGCTGCTGACACCACCGAGTCCGGACGTGTATCCAGACGTACATTGGACGCCCAGTGCACAGGCCAAACGCGTCAATCTGGAGACGGTTACCCGGGAAGAGACCCGCCGCTGGAAAACCGGTGACACCCTGCTGCTGACTGGCAAAATACTCACGGGTCGCGATGCTGCGCACAAGCGCATCCAGACCATGCTGGCTCAAGGCGAGCCGCTGCCGGTGGATTTTAGTAACAAGTTTATTTACTACGTGGGCCCGGTCGACGCCGTAGGTGATGAAGCGGTAGGCCCGGCTGGCCCGACCACGGCCACCCGCATGGACAGCTACACTGACATGATGCTCAATACCGGATTGCTCGGTTCTATCGGCAAAGCCGAGCGTGGCGAAGCCGCCTTGGCCGAGATTGCCAAACACCGGTCAGT
The DNA here is from genome assembly GCA_964470225.1 of uncultured Methylotenera sp. GTDB lineage: Bacteria > Pseudomonadota > Gammaproteobacteria > Burkholderiales > Methylophilaceae > Methylophilus. Next base: position 1,875 of record CAYYBN010000203.1, read on the forward strand.
GTATTTAATGGCGGTGGGTGGTGCGGCTTATCTGGTCAGTAAAGCGATTAAACACGCACGTGTGCTGGCCTTTGCCGACCTCGGCATGGAGGCCATTTACGAGTTTGATGTGGTGGATATGCCGGTGACAGTGGCGGTCAGTGCCGATGGTGAATCCGCGCATATGACCGGCCCGGCTTATTGGAAAAAACAGATCGCGCTCAAAGCGATTTAACGTTGCGATTTCAACCTTGAATGTACGCTTGTGTGCCTTGCGTCACAGTATCGTGGCACTGATTGCTGAAAACTACGTCATACTACTGAGTGTTGATAGGGGTGATGTATGTTAAAAAAATGGATGATGCACTTTATATGGCGCAGCAGGCAAGGCGGATTGTCGATGTGTTTGGT
>CAYYBN010000203.1:2274-3082 GCA_964470225.1 uncultured Methylotenera sp.
CAAGCGGCCGTAGCAGAAAGTGCGCTGGAGTATTTTACCGATGCCAATGGCAAATACACTGGCCCCATGCTAGAAGACCAAGTCGCTTTGATGGACACTGACCACAATGGCTTTGCCGATGTGTTTGAGGTACGGGCTTATCTGGAAAAGCAGCATGGCAAAGGCTACCAGAAAGAATTGCTGGACAAATGGGAGTCCTCGGCAGCCGGGAAAAGCTGTAGTACGCCATTTGCCAAAGAGTTGTATAGCGACAGCTTGCGTTAACGTATCTAACTTGTTGTTTTGATGCTGTAGGCAGCTGTCATTTTGAACGAATGCGGGATTGTGACAAGCAGTTCACACATGGAATGGTGGACTGCATTATAATGAATTTGAACACTTCATATCCCGTGTGGACAGCCACATACCGGGCTGGTCCCATCCTCAGTTTTGTTTTATTGATAGAGCCTACATCATGTTACAAGCATACGATACCCATGTGAAAGAGCGCGCTGCGCAAAACCTGCCTCCCTTGCCACTAAACGCCGAACAAGTGGCGTCACTGGTGGAACTGTTAAAAGCCCCACCGGCCGGTCAGGAAACCTTGTTGCTGGACTTGTTACAAAACCGCATTCCAGCCGGTGTCGATCAGGCGGCCTATGTCAAAGCCGCGTTTCTGGCCGATGTCGCCAATGGCACAACCAGTTCGCCGCTGGTTAGCCCTGAAAAAGCGGTGCAATTACTCGGCACCATGCTGGGCGGCTACAACGTGCAGGCACTGGTGGCACTGCTAGATACACCGATGGCCCCGGCTGCTGTGCAAGCCTTA
>CAYYBN010000203.1:3092-3878 GCA_964470225.1 uncultured Methylotenera sp.
TCTACCACCATTTTGATGTTCGATGCCTTCCACGATGTGGATGCCAAAATGAAAGCCGGAAACCCGCACGCCACTGCTTTAATGCAGTCTTGGGCCAAGGCCGAATGGTTTACCAGCAAGCCGGCGCTGAAAGCGGAAATCAAGGTGGTGGTATTTAAGGTGGAAGGTGAAACCAACACCGACGACTTGAGTCCGGCGCAGGATGCCTGGAGTCGTCCTGATATTCCGCTACACGCCAAAGCCATGCTGGTGAACCGCATGACCGACGGCCTGAGCAAACTGGAAGCGCTCAAGGCCAAAGGCCTGCCACTGGCTTATGTCGGGGATGTGGTGGGTACCGGATCCTCTCGTAAATCTGCAATCAACTCGGTGCAATGGCATATGGGCGACGATATTCCGTTTATCCCTAACAAACGCACTGGCGGTGTGGTCATTGGTAGCAAAATCGCACCTATCTTTTTTAATACCGCTGAAGACTCCGGTGCCTTGCCGATTCAGTGCGACGTTTCCAAACTGAATACTGGCGATGTCATCGTCATCAAACCGTTTGAAGGCAAGGTACTGTCCGAGCACGGTGAAACGTTGGCCAGCTTTACCATGAGCCCGGTCACGCTGGCCGATGAGGTACGCGCCGGTGGCCGTATTCCGCTGATTATTGGCCGTGGCCTCACCACCAACGCCAGCAAGGCGCTGGGCTTACCCGAGCCGGATGTGTTTATCAAGGCGATACCGGCCAAAGATACTGGCAAAGGCTACACCCTGGCGCAAAAAATGGTTGGTCGTGCC
>CAYYBN010000204.1:0-3864 GCA_964470225.1 uncultured Methylotenera sp.
GCCCGTCTGATGAAGTAAATAGAGTTAGTGGGCACGGTGCGAAGGAAGATGGTACGTGCGACTATTCCAGAGAATAATGCACCATATCCGCTGAATCGCTACAACATCAGAACACGGCAGACCAGCCCAATCAGCTTTAGGTGACAGAGTTTACCTATGTCTCTACTTTGCAGGGCTGGCTGTACATCACCTTTGTTATCGCTGTCTTTGCCAGACATCATCTAGGCTGGCGCGTAAGCTGCAACATGCACACGAAATCTTAAATGCGCTTGCGCAAACCTTGTATGACCGGCAACCAGAGCGCACAGATACCTTGATTCATCATTCAGAATGCGGGGGCACAATAGGTGTCCACACGCTACACCGAATGCTTGGCTAAAGCCGGAAATGAGCTCCCAATGGGTAGTCGGGCCATAGCAAGGATAACGCTTTGACTGAAAAAATGAATGGCTTGTACTTCGTGTATTAACGAGGCCGTTGGAAGTATAGGGCTGTATTGGAAGTTGCCATTTAGGTACAGGTCATTTGGGATAACCGCCATCGTGTTCGCAATCAAATCGCTGTTGTCCACCCGCAGAAGCTGCGGAAACCTTAACCAACAACTGACAACTCAGTCAGAGTCTGTTTAACTTAAGCAAATATGCCGCCTCTAAAATCGAGCGATTCAGTGAATTTAATTTGGAAATAGAGATCAGGAAACGTGTTACAACGCCGAAACTATGTAGTAAGCAATTGACTGAGGCCACATTCGATAATACGGCGTTGAATGTTTACGCCAGACTCAGGATAGCGCGAGTCGTCAAAGCAATACTGCATCGACCACAAAAAATAGGGTGACCTATGCCTGTTTTAGATGTCTTGTAATAAAAATGATATTTTCTGCATTGGATGTCGTCGCATTTTCCAGTAGGCGCAAATAACATGCGATGAGCTGATAACCAAACTCAGTGACCTGTGCACCACCACCATGTTGACCACCTGCACTACTGATAACCACAGGTTGATCAAAGCATTGATTCATCACTGTCACCAGTTCCCAAGCGCGTCTATACGACATGTTCATAGATTTAGCGGCGGCGGATATAGAGCCATGCTGGGCAATCGCATTTAGCAAATCAATTTTGCCTGGACCTAAGGCAGTGAGCCCCTGATGGTTGATGCGGATTTTGAGTAAATGTTGTTGCATGCTTTATTCGAGCGGAATTTCAGATTGGGTAAATGCTTCAAACGGCGGTAACTCAGCCAGTGAACGCAAGTTCAGGTCATCGAGAAAGTGCTTGGTGGTGGCGTAGAGTGAAGGTCGGCCGGGTACTTCGCGCTGACCCACCACATCTATCCAGTCACGCTCCTGTAACTGACGAATCACATTCGGGTTCACAGCCACGCCCCGAATTTGCTCAATATCGCCTCGCGTAACGGGCTGCCGATAGGCGATAATGGCCAGCGTTTCCATCACTGCACGCGAATATTTGGGTTGCCGTTCCGGGTTGAGCCGTGAAATATAAGCACTGTACGCGGGCTTGGCCTGAAAGCGGTAGCCACTGGCTACCTGCACCAGATCCAGCGTTTTATTTGACCAGTCGCTACGCAATTCATCCAGCAGCATGCGCAACGTGGCGCGTTCCATACGCCCGGCAAACAGCTTCAGCATGTCATCCAGCGACAGCGGTTGCGGCGTGGTCAGCAAGGCTGCTTCAAGGATGCGTTTCATTTCCTGGATGTTATCGGGCGCTTGCATATTCACTCACTCGTCCATGGTATTGGCTTGCAGATAGATGCTGCCGAACGGTGTTTGCTGGGTAATGCGAATCAGGCCTTCTTTGGCCAGTTCTAGTACGGCCAGAAAGTTGACCACCAGCTTGGGTACGCCCTCGGTTTCGACATCAAACAGTTCGTCAAAACGCAATACCGGCACACTGCTCAGGCGTCGCAACAACAAACTCATGTGCTCACGTACCGACAGTTCGGCACGGCCCAGCTTGTGGTGCTGATTGAGTTTGGCGCGTTTAAGCACATTACGCCAGGCATCGACCAGATCGTCCAGACTGACTTCGGGCGGCTTGATCTGACTGATATGCTGGTAATAGGCTGCGGCCACATCAATGTCTTCACCGACTTTAGGCAGGCTATCCAGCCGCTGCGCAGCCAGTTTGATGGCCTCGTATTCCATCAAACGGCGCACCAGCTCGGCACGAGGGTCGTCTTCTTCCACGACCTCGGTTGGTTTGGGTAACAGCATACGCGACTTGATTTCTATTAGCATGGCCGACATGAGCAGATATTCGGCCGCCAGCTCCAGTTTAATGGCTTTCATTTTTTCCACATAAACCATGTATTGCACTGTGAGTTGCGCCATGGGAATGTCAAGAATGTCCAGATTATGCTTGCGTATCAGATACAACAACAGGTCAAGCGGACCTTCAAAGGTGTCCAGATAGACTTCCAGTGCATCTGGCGGAATGTACAAGTCTTGCGGCAGCTCGCTGAGCAACTCGCCTTTGATTTTGACTTGTAATGGCAGGGCATCCATAGACTGATTGTAGCGCAGCTTCAGGCTAATTCGATGTAAGGATTGGCAAAGCCGAGCTGCGTTAGTATCGCAATTTCCATGGCTTCCATCAGCTCAGCCTGTGCCTGCACCTCATGGTCATAGCCGTGCAGGTGCAGCACGCCATGCACGGTCATGTGTGCATAATGGGCGAGCAAAGGTTTGCCCTGCTCGGCAGCCTCGCGTGCCACCACCGGGGCGCAAATAATGATGTCGCCCATCAATAGCGGTACTTCACTCAAGGGAAAGGTCAGTACATTGGTGGCGTAATCTTTGCCGCGATAAGCCGCATTAAGCGCCTTCCCCTCTTCGGTGCCGACCAGGCGGATGGTGAGACGGGTATCCACTCGTAAGGCTGCCTGAACCCAGCGTTTAAATTGTCGACGGCTGGGTACATACAGCGGTTTTGCAGCATTTTGGTAACTGAGCTCTAACAATGCCATACGGTCAAGTTTCTTCAAATGTAGCCGACATTATAGGTGTTAACGCATCAATCAGGGATGGCGTATGGGGACAAGGCAGACAGTGGTCATTGCCAACCGGAAAATGCATGGCAATCTGGCTGACAATCGTCAGTTTATGGAGACTCTACTTAAACGCACGGCAGCGAATCAGGCACGGTATGTGGTGTGTCCGCCACACCCTTACTTGAGTCAAGCGCAAGCCATGTTAGCCGGTAGCCATCTGGCTTGGGGCGGGCAAAACATGAGCCGCTTTCGGCAAGGGGCTTACACTGGTTCGGTGTCACCGTTAATGCTCAACGAATTTGGTTGTCAGTATGTGATCATTGGCCATTCTGAACGTCGACAGCGCGGCCATGACAATAATGAAAGTTGCGGCGAGCGCTTTGAAACCGCGATTGCACACGGACTGACACCACTATTGTGCATAGGCGAGACGCTGCAAGAGTATCAGGAAGGTGAAACCGACTTGGTAGTAGCCCGCCAGCTACAATCCGTGATTTCCCACGTTGGTATCCAGGCCTTGTCAAAAGGCATGATCGCCTACGAGCTGGTATGGGCCATAGGTAGCGGTATTGCAGCCAGCCCGCAGCATGTGCAGGCGATTTTATGCTTTATCCGTGGTCATATCGCTTTACTGCAGCCGGCAGTGGCAGCATCAGTCACTCTAATTTATGGTGGTAGCGTGACTGCGCGAAACGCAGCTGAAATATTTGCCATGCCAGATGTCGATGGCGGTCTGGTAGGTGGCGCTTGTCTGGATGCAAACCATTTTGTGGATATTTGCCATATTGCAGCATCAAATACCAAATTTAATTGGGCCGCCTAAATCAGTGCAGTTTCAGTCATCACCTT
>CAYYBN010000205.1:0-3860 GCA_964470225.1 uncultured Methylotenera sp.
GCCAGTTATGATTTGCGAAGTGAAGGCCGATGGTCAGTTCAAAGTGGTGTGGAAAACACCAGGTCCGATCAAAGCCCAACCTTGGTCTCCTTACATCCCTGGCAACGACAAAAAACCTGATGAGCCAGTCATGTAATGCCTTAGTGTAAACCCCCTCCGAGCCGCCATTACGACGCAATGGCGGCCTTTTTTTAAACTCTGTTGCAGGGTACACCAAGCATGACTGTGAACACCGCTGAACACCACACGCTGACCAGTTGGTCCCTTGTGCACGCCCTGATGCTGTGCATCGTCTGGAGCCTGCTCAGTATGACCTCGGCCCAAGCCATTACGCCAGCACAAAAGCTGCAACTGGCGGTTGGTGAATACGAACAAAAATCCGAAGTGCTGGACGCACTGGTCAAGGCCGGCGACATAGACGCCCTGCCTTTTCTGGCGGATTTACTCAACGATGCCGTGAAGTTTAAAGATGAACAGGTCTGGCTGGTGCATGACGAGCAAATCATCAATGCGCTGACCGGTGAAGTGATTACTGAACTGCCAGAAGAGGTTGAAGATGTGGTCATCAACAGCCTGTTGCAAAATGAACTGGAATCTAGTGTCGCCACCTTGCAATTGCTTTCCAGCGATATTGCAGTGCGGCAGACAGCCGCTGAACAACTGCGCAGTGGCGAACCTAACCGTACGCGATTACTGGCCATACAACAGGCACGCACTCGTGAAACCCATACCGATATCCAGGCCATTCTGGACAAGGTGATTGCCGCCATGGCACTGGCCAGTGGCAGCAAGCCTGAACGGCTGGCTGCCATCGAATTGTTGTCGCAACATGTGGACAGTGGTACCAAACAACTGCTTTCTTCCCGGTTGGCCACCGATGGGGAAACCGATGCCGATGTCATTGCTGCAATACAGGCGGCACTCAAGCAAATTGAGCACAAGCAGGCCTTGTATGACTACGTCGGTCAGGCCTTTACCGGCATCAGTCTAGGCAGTATTTTGTTGCTGGCTGCGTTGGGGTTGGCCATCACCTATGGCCTGATGGGTATTATTAATATGGCGCACGGCGAGATGATGATGTTAGGTGCCTACGCGACGTTTCTCGTGCAAAACCTGTTCACCCGCTATTTGCCTGACCTGTTCCAGTGGTATTTGCTGGCGGCCCTGCCAGTGGCCTTTTTTGCCACCGCGCTCATAGGCATTGTACTAGAGCGGCTTGTGCTCAAACACTTGTATGGCCGCCCATTGGAAACCCTGCTGGCCACTTGGGGTGTGAGCCTGATGCTGATGCAGTCAGTACGCAGCCTGTTTGGTGCGCAAAACGTGCAGGTAGAAAACCCGGTATGGATGTCCGGCGGCTGGGCGTTGTCCAGCAATCTGGTGTTGCCTTACAACCGCATCATCATTATTGCTTTTGCGGTAGCGGTGTTACTGCTGATTTGGCTGATGATTACCAAAACCAGACTGGGTTTGTATATTCGCGCCGTTACGCAAAACCGGCAAATGGCCAGTTGTACTGGCGTCAATACCAGCAAGGTTGATGCCATGGCGTTTGGACTGGGTTCAGGCATTGCTGGCCTGGCCGGTGTGGCCTTGTCGCAAATTGGTAACGTCGGCCCAGCACTGGGACAAAGCTATATCGTCGATTCCTTCATGGTGGTGGTATTGGGCGGTGTTGGTCAATTGGCCGGCACGGTCTATGCCGCCATGGGGCTAGGGGTACTTGGTAAACTGTTTGAGGGTTGGGCGGGTGCTGTGCTGGCCAAGATCATGATACTGGTAATTGTGATTGTCTTTATTCAGAAACGTCCGCAGGGCTTGTTTGCCTTCAAGGGCAGACAGATAGACTGATCTGAACCAGATTATTACTAAGGCAACGATATGAAAACTATGGTTTCTTCTCCTTTTATCCTGATGCGCCAGCGCAGCGTGCAAATGCTGATGGCCAGTGTGGCGGTGGTATGCGTGCTATTCCCGGTACTGAACCTGCTGGTGCCCGACGGCCACCCGTTGCATATTTCTGATTACACAGTAGCCTTGTCCGGCAAGATTCTGTGCTACGCCATTGTAGCGTTGGCCATGGATCTGGTATGGGGCTACACCGGCATACTCAGTTTGGGTCACGGTGTGTTTTTTGCGCTGGGTGGCTATGCGTTCGGCATGTACCTGATGCGACAAATTGGGCATGATGGCAGCTACCACGCCGATTTACCGGACTTTATGGTGTTTCTGGACTGGAAAGCCTACCCGTGGTTTTGGGCCTACACCCAGCATTTCTGGTATGCGCTGTTGCTGGCCATCGTAGCACCAGGGGTACTGGCATTTGTGTTTGGTTATTTTGCCTTTCGCTCACGCATTAAAGGGGTGTATTTCTCCATCATCACCCAGGCCATGACGTTTGCCTTTATGCTCCTGTTTTTCCGCAATGAAACCGGATTTGGTGGCAATAATGGTTTTACCGATTTCAAACGCTTGTTGGACATTCCCATCACCACTTCGCAAATGCGTATGGCTCTATTTGTCACCACTGGCCTGACGCTTATCACGCTCTATTGTGCTTGCAAGGTGTTGGTCAATAGCAAGTTCGGCCGCGTGCTGACTGCAATCCGCGATGCCGAGTCGCGGGTCATGTTTTCCGGTTATCAACCCCTGTATTACAAGCTGACCATCTGGACGGTCTCGGCCATGATGTGCGGGTTGGCCGGGGCTTTGTATGTGCCACAAGTGGGCATTATCAACCCCAGTGAAATGTCGCCGGCTAACTCCATTGAAATTGCCATCTGGGCAGCTGTGGGTGGTCGCGGTACGCTCATCGGCCCAATTTTTGGCGCGGGCATTGTCAATGGTGCCAAAAGTTACTTCACCGTCGCCTTTCCCGAGTACTGGCTGTATTTTCTCGGTCTGATTTTTGTACTGGTGACCTTGTTCTTGCCCAAAGGTGTGATGGGCGTGTTACCGCTATTACGCCTGAAATGTCAGGCCTGGCTGAGTCGTAAACCGGTACAGCCAGTTGTTAAGGAGGGCGCACAATGAGCGAACGTATCACAGGCGGTAGCCAGGGCCAAGGTTTGAACAGTGGACATCTGCTGGTACCTGGTGCGCTGGATACCAGCCATGGTGTGGTCTTGTATATGGAAGATGTCACAGTGAGCTTTGATGGCTTTAAAGCCCTGAACAAGCTGTCGCTAAGCATTGATGTGGGCGAATTGCGCTGCATTATCGGCCCCAACGGCGCGGGTAAAACCACGCTGCAAGACGTGATTACTGGCAAAACCAGGCCCGACAGTGGCAGCGTGTTTTTCGGTCAGACACTGGACTGCACCAAGCTGAGCGAACCAGAAATTGCCCAGTCTGGCATCGGCCGCAAATTTCAGAAACCCACCGTGTTTGAACAACATTCGGTGTTGGAAAATCTGGAGCTGGCTATTAAAACCAACAAATCCATCTGGCATTCGTTGTTTGGCAAGCTGACCAGTGAGCAACGCAGCAAAATGGACGAAGTGCTAGACACCATTGCATTGACTCCATTGGCGCACAGGCCCGCCGGCTTGCTCTCGCATGGCCAGAAGCAATGGCTGGAAATCGGCATGTTGCTGTGTCAGGAACCCCGGTTATTACTGTTGGATGAGCCGGTGGCCGGTATGACCGACCACGAAACTGAAAAAACCGCTGAATTATTTAACAGTCTGGCTGGCAAGCACTCGCTCATGGTGGTCGAGCATGACATGGATTTTGTCAATAGCATTGCCCGCAAGGTGACCGTGTTGCATCAGGGCAGTGTACTGGCCGAGGGCACCATGGCGCAGGTGCAAAACAATGAACAAGTAATCGAAGTTTATTTGGGACGCTGATGCTGCGGG
>CAYYBN010000206.1:0-3839 GCA_964470225.1 uncultured Methylotenera sp.
GCTGTCAAAGGCAATCTTGGCCAGGTTCAGGTGGCGTCCGGTCTGCTCACGGTCTATGGCCACCCCCAGGGTGCGGCCGATGGCCATGAGCGAGCCCAGTTCCTGTGAGCTGGTTTGGTGACCTGCCACTTGCCGCTCGAAGACCAGCGAGCCCCACCACTGATTGGCCAACATCAAGGGCACCATGACGATGGTTTGCACCTGGTGCGGTTTTAGTAATCGTTGCTCAGCTTCTGGCAGTGTGGTGGCATCGCACAGTACCGGTTGGCCTTCTGCCAACAGCCGGTACCAGCGTTGCAAATGTGGCGAGACAAATGACACTTTCTCCCAGCGTTGGGTGTTGTGTTGTGTGCCCTGACCAGACCAATGACACAATGTCTGCGATCGCATGTCCTTTTTGCGTTTGCCTTGCTGAAACTGGTGTTGTAACAACACTGCACGGTCAAAGCGGAACGACAGACAGCATTGCTGTAGTACCTGCTCGATCACTTGCTGCCAATGGTCTGCCGAATGCAACAGCCAGTCGCTGGAAATCAGGGTGTCGAGCATGGCATTGCGCTGTTGCAGGTCTTGCTGCAAGGCTTGCCAGTCGCTGGTATCCCGCACCATGGTGAGGGTATGGCCGGGCTGATCTGCCTGATCGGGTTTGATCACATGGCGTACGTGCAAGGTCTTGTGACTGCCATCGGCCATGACCAGGGTTTCTTCATGTTGTCCAGCTTGGCCACCTTGCCACAATTGCTGGTCATGATGCATGTGCTGCGCCAGATGTGGCCGCATTTCAGGTGTGGCTTGTGCCAGCAACTGCTGTGTCGAGGAAAATTGGTAATCTTCGGCGTTCAGTCCCAACCCGTCCAGCATGGCTGGATTGGCCATCAGCCAGCGTTGGTCTACATCTTTGATGCAGATCATGTCGGGACTGCTTTCAATCAGTGATTGCACAATGCTATGCATATGCCGCAGTTGCTGTGTTGTGCTGCCTTCCGCCTCCTGTATCCACAGCCCAACCGCTTGCCGGCCATGCTGTGGGTAAAATAGCCGACAGATAAAACGACGTTGTAACCCATGCAAGGGCAACGTGATGGGTAACACGGTGGTTTGTTGTCGCATGGCCGTGACCAGTGCCAGCCGCATGGCCTTGGGTAGGGTCGAAACGGCGTTAGCCACTGTTGATAGATCGGTGCCCGCTGGAGCCAGCAAGGAAAAGACCGCCGCGGTTTGTTGCAGGTTTTTGGCGCGCCGGTTGATGGCCAGAATGGCATGTCCCGGCATGGCGTTAACCACGGGTTGTAACCAGGCTGTGCTATGATGCGCACTGAAATCAGGAGGGTACATGGTAAGAATGACGCCCGTTTGGTTTGGTTGTTTGCTATAGCTGTTTATCGGAGGCTGTCTGCGCAAACTTTAGAGCTGGCTGGTCTCGCCAATCAAATTACCTGGCAACTGGATAGGCGGCTGTAAATGTTGGTTTTGTGCACGCACTGGAGGGTCACTGTGTGTGACCGGTAAGGAGAGTCAGGTGTTGGGCAGGGGTTGCATATGGGGTGGGCTGGCAGGGTACTTGCTGTCATTGCCGGTGATGGCGCATGAAGCACATACCGAGTATGCCGCTTCACCTTTGGCGGTGAGCGTGACCGCCAATGCCAGTGGCCAGTTGTGGCTGGCACAAGTTAAAAAAGGCCAGATTCTGGTGTCGCACAGTGCTGCAGGCGATCAACCGTTTGGTCAGCCGGTGGTGGTCAATAGCAAACCCATGCGGGTAGCCGCCGATGGTGAAGCGCGCCCCAAAATTGCGGTGGCGGCCAATGGCCATGTCTATGTCAGTTGGACTGAATCGCTGAAAACACCCTATGCCGGGTATATCTGGTTTGCCCGTTCAATTGATCAGGGTCAGAGCTTCGAGGCGCCGCAACTGGTGCATCAGGACCGCGCCGAAATTACCCACCGCTTTGATGCGTTGCAGGTGTCGCCCGATGGCACCATTACTGTGGTGTGGGTAGACAAGCGTGATTTGCTGGCTGCCAAGGCTGCCGGTAAACCGTATGATGGCGCTGCGCTGTACTACGCTGTGTCCACTGACCAGGGCAAAAGCTTTGCCCCTGAACAAAAACTGGCTGACAGCAGTTGTGAATGTTGCCGCATTGCCACCACGGTGAAACCCGATGGCACCGTGGGTGTGCTGTGGCGTCACGTGTTTGCTGGCAGCGAGCGTGACCATGCCATGGCCGAGATACGTCCGGCGGCACACAGCAGTGATGTCGTCAGTCCTGCCCTGGTACGCGCCAGTTTTGGACGTTGGAAAATTGATGGTTGTCCGCACCATGGGGCGGCGCTGGCCGTGGGTGCCGGCTTTGGCTATCACTTGGCCTATTTCGATGGCGCCGGTGACAAACCTGGCTTGCGGCTGGCGCGCATGGATGATCAGGCCTGGGTCACTTCACCACCTAAGCGTGTGGGCGACAGCAAAAAAATGGCTGGTCATCCGACACTCTACAGCGTGGGTGACAAGGTCTGGCTGGCCTGGCGTGAACAAAGCACCGAGGGTATGGAAATCTGGAGTATGCTGTCTAACGACGGCGGCAAAAACTGGAACACGCCCAGCCTGATGGCACGCAGCGCGGCCAAACTGGATTATCCGCAATGGGTGAATACAGGCAAGCAACTGTGGCTATTGTTTCACAGTGCCGACAAGGGGCTGCAACGCCTGCCATTCAACCTGTAAGGCCAGCATTTGATTCAAGTCTATTGAAAACGCAGAAACCCGCCGCATTATAGGGGTATCCAGCCGCAAGTCTCAGCGGCCGCAAACAGTTAAGACGAAAGGGTTTGCCATGCGTTTTGATAAACTCACCACCAAATTCCAACAGGCACTGGCCGATGCGCAGAGCATGGCGGTCGGTGCCGACCATCCCACCATCGAAGCACCGCATTTACTGCTGGCCATGCTCAATCAGGCCGACAGCGGCGTCGGTGCCTTACTGTCACGCGCCGGCGTACAAATGAGTGCACTCAAGGCTGGTTTGCAACAGGCCATCGATAACCTGCCCAAGCTCAGTGAAAACACGGGTGAGATCAGTGTGTCACGTGACCTGAATAATCTGCTTAACGTGACCGACAAGCTGGCGCAAAAAAGTGGTGACAGCTACATCGCCAGTGAACTATTTTTGCTGGCGCTGGCCGAGGACAAAGGCCAGACCGGGCAATTGCTCAAGCAGCATGGCTTGAGCAAGACCGCGCTGGCGCAAGCGATTCAGGCGGTGCGCGGCAACGAATCGGTCAATAGTCAGGAGGCGGAAGGTCAGCGCGAAGCCCTGAAAAAATATACCTTGGATCTGACCGAGCGGGCGCGTGCGGGCAAGCTCGACCCGGTCATCGGCCGTGATGACGAAATTCGCAGAGCGATTCAAGTGTTGCAACGCCGTACCAAAAACAATCCGGTGCTGATAGGCGAACCTGGTGTGGGTAAAACTGCCATTGTAGAAGGTCTGGCGCAGCGCATCGTCAATGGCGAGGTGCCAGACTCGCTCAAAAACAAAAAAGTCCTCAGTCTGGACATGGCGGCCTTGCTGGCCGGGGCCAAATACCGTGGCGAGTTTGAGGAGCGGCTGAAAGCGGTACTGAAAGAATTGGCGCAAGACGAAGGCCAGACCATCGTCTTTATTGATGAAATCCATACCATGGTGGGTGCCGGTAAATCGGAAGGCGCCATGGACGCCGGCAATATGCTAAAACCGGCGCTGGCGCGTGGTGAATTGCATTGCGTAGGCGCCACCACGCTGGATGAATACCGCAAATATATCGAAAAAGATGCTGCGCTGGAGCGTCGCTTCCAGAAGGTG
>CAYYBN010000207.1:0-3829 GCA_964470225.1 uncultured Methylotenera sp.
TCCAGATCGGCGGCGCTGACATTCTCACCGACATGTTGATTGACCTTGAAGGTCACGCCTTCGGCTTCCATTTGCGCCATACGACGGTCAATATTGGCTTTGTCCAGCTTGAAGTCAGGAATGCCGTAACGCAGCAGACCACCAATGCGGTCTTGTTTTTCAAATACGGTCACGGCATGGCCAGCGCGCGCCAGTTGTTGCGCAGCTGCCAGACCAGCCGGGCCAGAGCCGACGACGGCGACTTGTTTACCGGTTTTGTTCGGGTTGATTTGCGGGGTGACCCAGCCGTTTTCCCAGGCTTTGTCGATAATCGCATGCTCAATCGACTTAATGCCCACTGCATCGTTATTGATATTCAGGGTACAGGCCGCCTCACAAGGTGCCGGGCAAATGCGGCCGGTAAAGTCCGGGAAGTTATTGGTGGAATGCAATACGTCAATCGCATTGCGCCAGTCTTGGCGATACACCAGATCATTCCAGTCTGGAATGATGTTGTTGATTGGACAGCCGGTGGTACAGAACGGGATGCCGCAGTCCATACAGCGTGCGCCTTGCTGTTTGGCTTGGTCATCCGTTAAATGCAGTACAAACTCTTTGTAGTGTTTGACACGTTCCGGCACTGGCAGGTTTTCTTCAGCCAGACGCTCAAACTCCATAAACCCTGTGACTTTACCCATGTGTAACCATCTCTTCCCCGTTGGCTCATGCAGGCCAACAACTTAACCAGTTGGCCCATGCTGGCCAACAACTTAAACACTACCCTGCGACTCGCGCGGGGCCAATCTCGACAACGATCAGGCGGCCTGTTTTGCAGAGGCCGCAGCCATTTCTGTCAGCGCGCGTTTGTATTCGTTCGGGAACACCTTGACGAATTTGGCGCGGGCGGCAGGCCAGTCAGCCAGTATCTCTTGGGCACGTGGACTGCCAGTCAGCGCCGCGTGCTGCTCGATCAGGCCTTTGAGCGTCACTTCATCTGGTTGACCCAGGTGCTGCACCTTACCCACATCGGCTTCTGCTGCTTCGACTTTTTCCAGGCTGACCATGCTCATGTTGCAACGTTTGGCAAAGTGACCGTCAACGTCATACACATAAGCGATACCACCACTCATGCCCGCCGCAAAGTTCTGACCGGTTTGGCCCAATACCACCACGGTACCGCCAGTCATGTACTCACAACCGTGGTTACCTACACCTTCGACCACGGCAGTGGCACCCGAGTTGCGGACACAGAAACGCTCACCGGCAACGCCGCTCAAGAAGCTGCGACCGGTGGTTGCGCCGTACATCACCGTGTTGCCGACGATGATGTTTTCATACGACAGGCCGCGGAACGTTGCGGGTGGTTTGATGATGATCTGGCCACCACACAGGCCTTTACCGACGTAGTCGTTGCCTTCACCAGTCAGCTCAAAGGTAATGCCTTTGGCCAGGAACGCCGCAAAGCTCTGACCGGAGGTGCCGGTAAATTTCACATGTATCGTACCGTCTGGCAGACCGGCATTGCCGTAACGGCTGGCGACAGCATGCGACAGCATGGTGCCTGCGGTACGGTTGGTGTTGACGATAGGCAAGTCTAGGCTGACTTTTTCACCTTTTTCAAGCGCAGGCTTCGCCAGTTCAATCAGCTTGTTATCCAGTGCCTTGGCAATGCCGTGGTCTTGCACATCATTATTTTTGCGTGACACCGTGGCAGGCATGTCTGGCAGGTGGAACACTTTGCTAAAGTCCAGACCGTTGATTTTCCAGTGCTCGATACCGGCTTTCATGTCCAGCAAATCGGCACGGCCAATCAGGTCGTCAAACTTGGCAATGCCCATGCTGGCCATCAGTTCACGCACTTCTTCGGCAACAAAGAAGAAGTAGTTGACGACGTGCTCAGGCTGGCCGGTAAATTTCTTGCGCAGCTCGGGGTCTTGCGTCGCCACACCGACCGGACAGGTGTTCAGATGGCATTTACGCATCATGATACAGCCTTCAACAACCAATGGTGCTGTGGCAAAACCGAACTCGTCGGCACCTAGCAAGGCGCCAATCAGCACGTCACGGCCTGTTTTCATCTGCCCATCGACTTGCAGAACCACGCGGCCACGCAACTGGTTCAATACCAGTGTTTGCTGGGTTTCGGCCAGGCCGAGTTCCCATGGCGTACCGGCGTGTTTGATCGATGAAATTGGTGATGCACCCGTACCACCGTCATGACCGGCCACCACAATGTGGTCAGACTTGGCTTTGGCCACCCCGGCGGCTACCGTGCCAATACCGGTCTCGGACACCAGCTTCACCGAAATCGACGCTTTTGGATTGGCGTTTTTCAGGTCATGAATCAGCTGTGCCAAATCTTCAATCGAGTAAATATCGTGGTGTGGCGGCGGTGAAATCAGACCCACGCCAGGCACCGAGAAGCGCAGTTTGGCAATATATGGGGAGACTTTATGACCAGGTAATTGACCACCCTCACCAGGTTTTGCGCCCTGCGCCATCTTGATTTGAATCTGGTCTGCGCTGCTCAGATATTCGGCAGTGACGCCGAAGCGGCCAGAGGCTACTTGCTTGATACGAGAACGCATCGAGTCACCAGCTTTCAACGGGACATCGGCCTCAATCAGGTCGCTGCCCAGTACCTTGGCAATGCTGGATTCACTTTGTACCGGAATAAAACGTTTCACGTCCTCACCACCTTCGCCGGTATTGGATTTGCCGCCAATCCGGTTCATGGCAATCGCCAGTGTCGCGTGCGCTTCGGTAGAAATCGAACCCAATGACATGGCGCCTGTCGCGAACCGTTTAACGATGTCTTTGGCTGGTTCTACCTGATCTAGTGGAATGGCCGCGCCTGCCGGTTTGATTTCAAACAAACCGCGCAAGGTCATGTGACGACGGGTCTGGTCGTTAATCAGGGCGGCATATTCTTTATAGGTGTCATATTTGCCAGTGCGGGTAGCGTTTTGCAGCTTGCTGATGGACATCGGAGTCCACAAATGCTCCTCACCACGCACACGGAAGGCGTATTCACCACCGGCTTCCAGCGAATTGGCCAGTACCGGGTCGTTGCCAAACGCCTGTGTATGCAAACGCAGGGTTTCTTCAGCCACTTGCTCCAGACCGATGCCTTCAATCTGGCTGACCGTGCCAGTGAAGTAGTCATTGATAAACTGGCTGTTCAAACCGATGGCTTCAAAGATTTGCGCGCCACAGTAAGACTGGTAAGTAGAAATACCCATCTTGGACATGACTTTGTACAAGCCTTTACCCACCGCTTTGACAAAATTCTTGCCTGCTTTTTCAGCATCGGAGGTCAGGGTGTTAATCGTTTCATAGACCAACCAAGGGCACACGGCCTCGGCACCATAACCGGCCAGCAAGGCAAAGTGATGCACTTCGCGGGCAGAGCCGGTATCGACCACCAGACCGGTGCTGGTACGCAAACCGGCTTTGACCAGGAACTCATGGGTGGCAGAACAAGCCAGCAAGGCAGGAATGGCCACGCGGTTGGCGGAAATGCTGCGGTCAGACAGAATCAACACATTAAAGCCGTCACGCACGGCCTGTTCAGCCTGGTCATGCAAGCTGTCCAGAGCCTGTTTCATGCCTGCTTTGCCCAGTGCTGCATCGTAAGTGATGTCGAGCACGATGGATTTGAACTGGCCTTGGGTCAGGGCGTCGATTTGTTTCAGTTTTTCCAGACCGGCCAGACTCAATACCGGCTGGCTGCCTTCCAGACGCAGTGGCGGATTGGTTTCATCGACGGCCAACAGGTTGGGTTTAGGGCCGATAAAGGTGACCAGTGACATCACCAGTTCTTCTCTAATCGGGTCAATCGGCGGGTTGG
>CAYYBN010000208.1:0-3788 GCA_964470225.1 uncultured Methylotenera sp.
CCTTTCAGTGCGCCCGGTAGACTTTGCACCAGTGGTAGACCAATTGGCTGAAGTAGGCTTGGTGAGCGAAGAAGGTGGCCATTGGCGTCGTGTGGTGATTGAGAAGCCATTTGGCACTGACTTGCCATCTGCCAAGCAACTGCAAACCGCCATCACCAAGCATCTGAAAGAAAGCCAGATATACCGGATTGACCACTATCTGGGCAAATCTGCGCTGCAAAACATTTTGCTGCAACGCTTTACCAACACGGTGCTGGAACCGATCTGGAACAACCAGTACATCGACCACGTACAAATAACCAACACTGAAATGCTGGGTGTGGGCGACCGTACGCAGTTTTATGACAGCACTGGCGCCTTGCGTGACATGCTGCAAAGCCACATTCTGCAAACCCTGGCTCTCACGGCCATGGAACTGCCCAAGGACCTGAGTCCTGAAGGCGTGCGTGATGCCAAAATCAAGGTGCTGGAGCAAATTCGTCCGATTCCGGTCAACGAGCTGGAAAAACACGCATTCCGCGCCCAATATAGCGCCGGTGAAATCAATGGCGAAAAAGTACCGGGCTATCTGGAGGAGCTGGGCAAGCAAGATAGCGTGGTAGAAACCTACGCCGCACTCAAACTGTTTATCGACAATCCGCGCTGGCAAGGTGTGCCGTTTTATATCCGCACCGCCAAACGCCTGCACGAAGCCGATACCCGCATTTCTATCCGCTTCAAAAAAGCCCCGTTGCAGATCAACCATCAGGACCAGAACTGGCTGATTATCGGTATCCAGCCACGTGAATGTATCAAGCTTGAAGTGCAGTCCAAGATTCCTGGTCTGGACATTCAAACCCGTACCATCCAGCTTGATGCGGCCAACCGCTGGGAGTCCGATGACTCGGTAGATGCCTACGAGGCGCTGTTGCTCAACCTGATGCAAGGTGACAACTCCAACTACCTGCACATTTCCGAAGCTGAAGCTCAATGGCGACTGGTCGATCCGGTGGTCAAAGCCTGGGCAGAAGACAAGCGTCCGGTACACCAGTACCCTGCTGGCAGCCGTGACCCTGAAGCATCTAAAGTGATTTTTGAAAGTGAAGACCAGTTCTGGCGTTACAGCATTGAACTGGGTGGCGATAAGTTTTAATGTATTTTAGAACTTGGCTAGCATGAAGTTAAAAACCTGAATCCTCACAGATTCAGGTTTTTTCCTTTTCACTAGGATAAGGTGCAAAGGTAAATGGGTTAATAGCTTGCAGCGATAGACATAACATTAGTTGGCTGGTGCCGGCTTAAATGGTAAGGCTGACTTGTGCACTATGATTCTGAGCTTTCCATCATGGCCTTTTTTGAACACCCACGTTTTATCTACCATGACCTCGTTACCATCTTTGTCTGTTACCCAGACATTGCCCATGGTGATGGCAATCGAGCCATAAATCTGGATGCCTTGATGATTATCACCGGCATTGTCATAACGCGCTTTTACCCAAGGCTTAAGTGCAAAACCTTTGTCGTTTGGATAATCGGGATCGCCACCGACAAAGTAAGCTAATGCTCCTTTTTTATCGTTTCTGAATGTTTGTGCACCGTAGGTCAATGTGGGCTTAAAAAAGACTTTTCCGTAGTCATAATTATAGGCCTCTGACAATACTTGCTGCGCATAAGCGCGATAATCCCCACCCTCCTCCTTGATTTTGCCTATTTTTACCAATGCATCACACCATGCCTGTTGAGCTGCATTGACTTCGTCGTAGGTAATCACGTCTTGTGCCCCTTCCTCCACGTACTGTAGATTCAAGTCTTTAATCACTTGCCTGACTTTATCACTGGTGGCACCAACACTACTGCCTACGAGGGTCTGTTGCTTGTCAGCCGTCGTCCCGCAGGCAGTCAACCATAACGAAGAAACCATCGCCATACAGTGAACCATTGAAATGTTTGCCATCTCTGTTCTCCTTTTGAGTTAAGTTAGAATGTTTACGGTTAAAGAAATAAATGCATTTTAGAAACTAAGAAAATATAATCGATTCGTAGTTGTTTTATAAGTCGCCTTTCTTACTATAACGGCATACTACAAACGGCATATCAATTTACCTGTCCACAAGATTGGTTGTTATGCCGCCTATCATTGTTTGTCCATCAGGCATCAGGGCTACAAACAAAGTCTGATATTCGAAGCTATTTCACACAAACGTATAATTTACGCTTTATAATCTGCAGCTTTGGTAGAAATCCAAACTTTGAAAGAAGTGTGTATGAGTATTAAGTCGGACAAATGGATACGCCGTATGGCTGAACAACATGGCATGATAGAACCGTTTTCGCCGACGCTAGTTCGCGAGACCAATGGCCAAAAAATTGTGTCTTACGGCACGTCTTCTTACGGCTATGACATTCGTTGCGCTGACGAATTTCGTGTGTTTACCAATATCAATAGTACGATTGTTGACCCTAAACAATTTGATCCACAATCTTTTGTAGAAGTATCGGGAAAGGGCTATTGTGTCATACCACCTAACTCCTTTGCATTGGCGCGTACTGTGGAATATTTCCGTATTCCGCGCTCGGTGTTAACAGTTTGTCTTGGCAAATCGACCTATGCCCGTTGCGGTATTATTGTCAATGTCACGCCATTTGAACCAGAATGGGAAGGCTACGTAACACTGGAGTTCAGTAACACCACCCCGTTACCTGCCAAGATTTACGCCGGTGAAGGCTGCGCACAAGTGCTGTTCTTCGAATCGGATGAAATCTGCGAAACCAGTTACAAAGACCGTGGTGGCAAATATCAGGGCCAGGTCGGAGTCACACTGCCGAAAATCTAGGGCCTCGAAGCATTCACTGAATGTCATACACCTCAGCTGCCCCAAGTGTTTAATGCTTGACGCTTGGTGCCTCTGTTTCTCTGTGGTAAAGGATTGAACACTATGAAATTCCGCTTCCCCATCGTCATCATCGATGAAGACTTCCGCTCCGAGAACTCGTCCGGTCTGGGCATCCGTGTGCTGGCCAAAGCGATTGAAGATGAGGGCCTAGAGGTATTGGGAGTTACTAGCTATGGTGACCTGACCTCGTTTGCGCAGCAGCAAAGCCGCGCCTCGGCCTTTATTTTGTCGATTGACGATGAGGAAATCGTCGAAGAAAAACCGGAAGCCATTGAGCAACTGCGCAACTTTGTGCAGGAAATCCGCTATCGTAACGAAGAAATCCCAATTTTCCTGCATGGCGAAACCCGTACCAGCCGTCATATCCCTAACGATGTATTGCGTGAACTGCATGGCTTTATCCATATGAACGAGGATACGCCAGAGTTTGTCGCCAAGCTGATTATCCGTGAAGCCAAGTCTTATCTGGACAGCCTGCCACCGCCATTTTTTAAAGCACTGACGCACTATGCGGCGGATGGCTCTTACTCCTGGCACTGCCCAGGACACTCTGGTGGCGTAGCGTTTCTGAAATCGCCCGTCGGTCAGATGTTTCACCAGTTTTTTGGCGAAAACATGCTGCGCGCCGACGTGTGTAATGCGGTAGACGAACTCGGCCAATTGCTAGACCATACCGGCCCGGTCGCCGCCTCAGAGCGCAATGCGGCGCGTATTTATAACTGCGACCATTTATTTTTTGTCACCAACGGTACCTCGACTTCCAACAAAATTGTGTGGAACTCGACCGTGGCGCCGGGCGACATCGTTGTCGTTGACCGTAACTGCCATAAATCGGTATTGCACTCCATCATCATGACCGGCGCGAGTCCGGTATTTCTGATGCCAACCCGCAACCACTTTGGCATTATTGGACCA
>CAYYBN010000209.1:0-1404 GCA_964470225.1 uncultured Methylotenera sp.
GCACAGTAATCACTGCTTCCGTCACTTCTTCGCCCAGATAGTCTTCGGCAGTTTTCTTCATCTTGCGCAATACTTCGGCGGAGATTTGTGGCGGTGCTTGTTTCTTGCCACGCACTTCCACCCAGGCATCGCCGTTATCGGCTTTGGCAATGGTATAAGGCATCAGGTCGATGTCTTTTTGTACTTCTTTTTCATCAAAGCGACGACCAATCAAACGTTTCACCGCAAACAGGGTGTTTTTAGGGTTGGTCACCGCCTGACGTTTGGCGGGTGCGCCGACCAAAATTTCGCCATCTTCCTGATAGGCGATGATAGAGGGTGTGGTGCGTGCGCCTTCGGCGTTTTCAATCACGCGCGGCTTGCCGCCTTCCATCACTGCGACGCAAGAGTTGGTGGTCCCCAAGTCAATACCAATTATTTTTGCCATGTGTTCAATTCCTATATTCGTTGATTGTGTTGCTCATGCTGAGAACATTGGGACGGCTGCTGTAATTTCAAGCCCCTGTTTTTAATGTGGATAATTCTGCAGCAACTGCCATACGGGTGTTGTTGAGTGTTATCTGGGCTGCACCACAGTGACCAGTGCCGGACGCAATACGCGCTCATTCAGGCTATAGCCTTTTTGCAGCACGCTGAGCACGGTATTCGGCTCGCCTTCTGCTGGCACCATGCTAATGGCCTGATGCTTGTTCGGGTCGAACTTTTCACCCAGCGGATTGATTTCAGCAATATTGAATTTCTCAAACACACTCAATAGCTGTTTGGCGGTCAGTTCCACACCGTTTTTATAACTGGTGACATCGGCGTTTTCGACTGCCAGTGCGGCGTCCAGACTGTCTTTCACCGCCAGCAATTCACCACTGAATTTTTCCAGGGCAAACTTGCGTGCTTTGTCGATGTCTTCAGCCGCACGTCTACGGATATTTTCGCCATCGGCCTTCACATACAACACTTGCGCTTTGGCTTCTTCCAGCGCAGCTTCCAACTCGGCGATACGTGCCGCTTGATCAGTTGTTGCTGTGGCTGCAGCGGTTTCCGCTGCCATGGTATCTGGCGTTACCGGTGCCTGTGGTACGCCTGTCTGTTCTTCTTGCATGATGCTCCCCTATTCAATTGCGAGACTTTGCCAACATGGGGGAAGCGTGCGCCGATTTCAAGAGTGAGGAGTGAAATTTTGAAGTACGCCATTTTGGCAGCATGCGTTGGCAAACTGCCGGGTAGCCATAGACTAACTTTAAACTAGCTTAAAGCTTCGAACGACCTCGATGACCTGTTCTACCGCAGGTAGTTGACCTTTGCCGCCCAGATTAATGGCTGGCGCGTAGCGGCCAGCAGCAACGCCAGTAAAGGCAGGCTCGGTATCGGTATACAAGGCAACCACCGGAATATTCAGCGCGGCGGCCA
>CAYYBN010000209.1:1414-3783 GCA_964470225.1 uncultured Methylotenera sp.
GGCCAAATGTGACAGTCCGGTATCTACACCCACGACAAAACGCGCTGTCAGCAGATGTTGCGCCAGGGCTTGCAAGCCCAAGCGTGGCAACACCCGCGCTTGTGGCACCTGTGCGGCAATACGCGCTGCCCTTGCCTGCTCGCTGTCAGTGGCCCAGGGTAAGCACATCTGTACCCCCTGCCGGGCATACTGTTGGCCGAGAGCGACCCAGTGGGTTTCTGGCCACAGCTTGCTGTCACGGCTGGTGGCATGCAAGGCGACAAACACCGGGTTCGCCGTGTTTGATGTTATGTTGGCCGGGGCTATGCGTGTAGGCGGTGGTATCAGGCCATAATCTGGCGCATCGTCAGGCACCGGGTACGCGAGCGCTTGTGCGGCCAGGGTGCGCATACGCCGCACCGCATGCTGACGATAGGCAATGTCGTAGCGGTGCTGATAAAACAGGCTGGCCAGCGGTTCACGGATGGCGTGTCTGGCATAGCCATGGCGTGGCCCACGCGCCCAACTGGCCATGACGGCACTTTTGACCAGGCCTTGCAAATCAATCACCGCATCGTAAGTGTGCACAGACACGGCCTGCTTGACCTGAAATAGCTCGCGCCAGGTCGCGCAACGCCACCATTGTTTGCGCCAGCGCCTTACGGCGACGGTGTACACCTGTTTCACCTGCAGGTGCAAACGTGGTAGTTCGGCAAAACTCTCCTCTACCAGCCAGTCAATCTGGGCATCCGGTGCGTGGCGCAGAATATCGTTGACCACGGGCAAGGCGTGTATCACATCGCCCATGGAGGTGGTTTTCACCAGAAGAATGCGTTTCATGGCCGCTATTTTCGCATACAATCCCAGCGCATGAAGTTGGCTTTTCTGATATTCAAATATTTCCCGTACGGGGGTGTGCAGCGCGACATGCTGCGCATCGCGCAGGACTGCGTGCGGTTAGGACATACAGTCACCATCTTTACCGGCGAGTGGCGCGGCGAGCAACCAGCCAATATCGAGGTCGTATTGTTAACCTCACGTGGCTGGCTCAACCATCAGCGCCATCAGCATTTAATCAAGCAGATGCAGTCCGTCGTCGTGACCGGACAGTTTGAGCGTGTAGTAGGCTTTAACCGCATGCCGGGGCTGGATGTGTATTTTGCGGCGGATCCTTGTTATGCCGAACGCATGCAGCACGAGCCCTGGTATAAAAAATTGTCCGGGCGCTATCGTTTTTTTAGTGCCATGGAACGAGCGGTCTTTGGCCAACACACCAGCACACAACTGCTGATGCTGAATCAGCGTGACCAGGCCATTTTTCAGCAGTGGTATGGCACGCCAGCTCAGCGATTTCATGTGATTCCACCGAATATCCCGTTGCAACGCTTTGCCGATTTACCTGTACAAGACTACCGTGCCTACGTGCGACTCGCCTTCGGTTTGCCCGGAGATGCCATCGTGCTTCTGACGGTGGGCTCGGCCTTTGTGCGCAAAGGCGTAGATCGCGCCATAGAGGCGCTGGCGGCATTGCCTACAGACTTGCGCCAGCGTTGCTACTTGCTGGCGGTGGGCGAGTTCGAATCGGCCAGCAATATGTCACGTTATGCCAGCCAGCGCGGCGTGGCCGCACACTGTATTGAAGCAGGTGGACGTCCAGATGTGGCCGCGTTAATGCTGGGTTGTGATGTGCTGATTCATGCCGCACGTTCCGAGTTGGCAGGCATCGTGCTGATAGAGGCGATGACGGCAGGATTACCATTGTTGGTGACCGATGTTTGTGGGTATGCGCCGTATATTCAACGGGGCGAGGCCGGATACGTATTGGCCTCGCCATTTAATCAGCAGGACATGAATCGTGCACTGGCGTTGATGCTGACCCATTTGGCCGTGTCTACATGGGGCCAACAAGCCCGACAGTTTGTCGAACAACTGGCAAGCGAGCAACAGACGATGCCGGAAGCTCGCCTCATCTGCCAGCAGACTTGAGGCCGGACTGCATTGCTGCTAGCTTTAAGCCTTGAATGGCAGGGTTAACACTGGCGGCTGTTGTAAGTAAGCACTTAGGGTACTCAGATTTTCAGCTTGCACTTGCATAGACGGGTCCACATGGTTAGCCACCCAGCCTGCCAGCGAAATCTGCCGTTGCCGCACGACTTCATTGCTAAGCAGTGCATGGTTGATGCAGCCCAACTTCATGCCCACTACCAACAAGGCCGGCAATTGTAGTGCCGTAATTAAATCTGCCATGGTTAGACTGGCATTGAGCGGCACCAGCAAGCCCCCTGCGCCCTCCACTATCACCACCTCCGCCAACTGGGCTAGCTGCCGGTAAGCGGCCACAATCACATTAATATCGATACTCACACCGGCCTGAGCCGCAGCAATGTGCG
>CAYYBN010000210.1:0-3781 GCA_964470225.1 uncultured Methylotenera sp.
GACCCGGTTGCCGACCCGATACCGGTCGTGCCGACTGCCCACTACATGATGGGTGGTATCCCGACCAATCTCGATGGTCAGGTGGTGGCACCTACCGAGGGCGGTGAGCACGTGGTGCAAGGCCTGTATGCCGTGGGTGAGTGTGCCTGTGTTTCAGTGCATGGTGCCAACCGTTTGGGCTCCAATTCGCTGTTAGATCTGGTGGTATTTGGCAAGGCGGCTGGCGATAAGATGGCGGCAGATATTGCCGCCAAACAGGCACATAAACCGTTACCAGGCAGTGTGGCTGAAGCCACCTTGGCACGGGTTAACCGTTTACAAGCGCCCAGTGGTGGCGAACAGGTGGCCGCGTTGGGCAACGACATGCGGTTGGCCATGCAAAAGCATTGTGGTGTGTTCCGCTTTCCTGAACTTCTTGAGCGTGGTGTGCATGCAATTGATGCTATTGCAGCGCGCATGGCGGATATACGTATCAAGGACACCAGCAAGGTGTTCAATACCGCACGCGTCGAGGCACTGGAGCTGGACAACCTGATGCAGGTGGCGGTGGCCACCATGCAAGCCGCGCATGCGCGGCAGGAGAGTCGCGGTGCCCATGCCCGCGCCGATTATCCCGAACGTGATGATACCCAATGGCTGACGCATTCGTTGTATGTTGCCAGCGAAGGCAAACTGACCTACAAGCCAGTACGGTTAAAACCATTGAGCGTGGAACCATTCGAGTTGAAGAAAAGGGTGTACTGATATGCAATTTTCCATCTACCGTTTTAATCCTGATGTAGACCAAAAGCCCTATATGCAGGACATCGAAGTCGCACTCGAAGATACCGACCAGATGTTGCTGGACGCCTTGTTGCGCATCAAACAGCAGGATGACACCTTGAGTTTGCGTAAGTCTTGCCGCGAAGGCGTGTGTGGCTCGGATGCCATGAACATCAATGGCAAAAACGGTCTGGCCTGTATTACCAAGCTCAGCGATTTGCAGGAACCGGTGGTATTACGTCCTTTGCCAGGCCTGCCTGTGATTCGTGATCTGGTGGTCGACATGACGCAGTTTTTTGACAATTACCACTCGGTCATGCCCTACCTGCAAAATCACGACGCACCGCCGGAGACCGAGCGCCTGCAAACGCCGGAAGACCGCGCCAAACTGGATGGTTTGTACGAATGTATTTTATGCGGCGCGTGTACCACCTCCTGCCCCAGCTTCTGGTGGAATCCGGACAAGTTTGTCGGCCCGGCGGGTTTGTTGCAGGCCTACCGTTTTATTGCCGATAGCCGTGACCAGGAACAGGAAGCCAGACTGGAAAATCTGGAAGACCCTTACCGGTTATACCGTTGCCACAACATCATGAACTGTACCGATGTCTGTCCGAAAAAACTCAATCCGAATGCGGCGATTGCGGCCATTAAAGACTTGAAGATCGAAAAAGCAAAAGAGAAAAATCAAGACAGCAAGGGCGGTAAAAAAATATTCGGAATTAAGGTGTTATAGGGAGCCTGCCATGATGAATGCTGAAATTTTACGCGATGCCGAACAACGCAGACTGGCCTGGCGCTGCCGCCGTGGCATGCTGGAGCTGGATATTGTGTTGCAACGCTTTGTGGCCACCTATTTTAACGGTCTGACGCTGGCGGAAATGGCGCAGTTTGATGCCATGCTGGAATTACCCGATAACCAGTTTTGGGACTTGATTCAAGGCGCAGGCAATGCTGCCCAATGGTCAATCCGCGGTCACACCGAGCAGCAAGCTGTGCTTGAAAAACTCAGAGCGAGCCATCAGTCAACAGCACAGGAGCACGCATGAGCCAACATTTGGGCGAAGCCCCTATCACACTGAATACCACTGCGCTGGGCGATTACTGGCCCGGGATACAATTGTATTACCCGCCCGTGAAATACGCCCCCAGTCTTGGCATCTATGAGGACATGGATCAAGCCGCGGCACGCATGAAAAAACATGCGCATTTTACCAATGCCCATACCCTGATTTTTGACCTCGAAGACGGCTGTAGACAAAAGGAAATGAGCCGCACCCTGTTGCGTCAGGAGTTGCCTTTGCTGCGCAAGGTCAACGAGCGCGTCACCATCGCCATCCGTTGTAATTCCTTCCGTACCGACGAGTACGAGGAGGACATGAAACTGGTGCGCGACATGGGGGACTATTTAGACGTGGTCATGCTGGCCAAAGCCGGTGAAGCCTATGGTGCAGCCGAGGTGCGAGACCTGTCCAGCTTTCTGATGAGCATCAATCCTGACATCACCATACAACCGATTATCGAGCACCCCAAGTCGCTCAAAATTGCGCCTGATCTGATGCAGTACGATACGGTAAAACACGTGGTATTCGGTATCCATGACTTCTCAAAAGCCTTGGGCATCCATATCACGCCCGAGCACTGGATAGAGGAGTTGTTTTACTTTATTAACCAGCTGATTTTTGAAGCGCGGATTGCCGGTAAAGGCGTGATTGGCGGCGTGGAAACCTTGATAGGAAGCAATATTATGCCAGAAAAATTCGTCGAGCCGCATGATGTCCGTCGCTGGCTGGATTTGCATGGGGATAACGAATCACGCGTGGTTTACAAACACGCTTGTCACGAAGCCGCCATGGGCCTGACCGGCAAACAGGTGATTCACCCAGGACATATTCACCTGTGCAAGACCGCATACACGCCATCGCCCACTGAAATCAACCAGAAAGTAGCGATTTTGAAAGCCGCGATTGAAGCCGACGCGCTGCTCGGCGGTGCCATCAAGTTTGACGGTGAAATGCTGGACCCGCCGATGTTCGGCAAGGCCTTGCAAACCCTGTTACGTGCGCATGCCTTGCGTGCACTGAAAACCAGCGACATGGAGTTTGCCCTGCACGTGCTGCAACTGATGCCTGCCCAGGTAGTACGTCAAAACTGGCCTTACGGCATTTTGTTATAGCGCATCCTCGCCATGACAGGCACTAAAAACGGTATTTTCAAAAGAAATACCAGATCACTGCATCGCATTCACCCTGCATGCAATCGAGCGAATGGAAAGGTTTGAAAATGACACAGTTTGCCCCCTATCCACAATGGCAGTGGGATGTGCCCGAGTATTTCAATATCGGCGTGGCTTGTAGCGACCGCCATCTGGGTACCGACAAAGCCGATGAAACGGCCATGATTGTGGAAGATGAAACGTTTGGCACCAGCACCATCAGTTTTGCCCAACTGGCCGCACGTACCGACCGTTTTGCCCAGATCATGCGGGATGCAGGTGTGCGTCCGGGTGATCGGGTATTAATCCGCCTGCCTAACAGTCTGGACTACCCAACCGCGTTCTTGGGTGCCATGAAAATGGGCGCGATTTCAGTGCCGACCTCCACCTTACTCACTGCCGAAGAGGTGGCTTATCTGGCCAGAGATTCGGCAGCGACAGTGTTGGTCACCGATGCTGCCGCCTGGACGAGTATGTCGGCAACAATGCAGGAAAACATCGCCCAGACGCCTAACCTCAAATGGATTTTTCTGACACAGTTGCAAGGTGAGGTGCCTGCATCATCGGTATTTCAGGTGCAGTCACTGGACGTTGCGCTGGCGGCCGTGGTGACAGTGCAGCCAGCCTATGCCACCAAGGCAACTGATCCTGCCTATCTGGTTTATACCTCAGGCACGACTGGCTATCCCAAAGGTGTATTGCATGCACACCGGGCGCTGATTGGACGCCAGCCTGCGGCCCAGTACTGGTTTAACTACAGTGGCAGCCAACAAGACCGCATCATGCACTCAGGCAAGTTTAACTGGA
>CAYYBN010000211.1:0-3759 GCA_964470225.1 uncultured Methylotenera sp.
AGGCCAGCCGCTGGTATTGTTGGCCGATGACACTGTGCAGGCCGATGTGCAAAAGCAATTGGCCACGGTTGAAAAGGACAAAGCCAGTTTGGCCGAGGCGCAAAGCAATGCCGAGCGCGCGCGGGAAATCAAGGACAGCGGGGCGTTATCTAGCCAAAAAATTAATGAATACCTGATTGCCGAGCAAACCGCCAAAGCCAGTCTGGCGCTGTCACAAGCCGAGCTGGAAAACCAGAACATCCGCTTGCGTCAAACGCGTGTGGTGGCTCCGGACGATGGTGTGATCTCCAGCCGCTCGGCCAATTTGGGCAATGTGGTCAATGCTGGTGGCGAGTTGTTCAGGTTGGTGCGTCAAGGCCGTATCGAGTGGCGTGGCGAAGTGAATGCCAACCAGCAGACCGCCTTGCATACCGGGCAAACCGTTCGG
This sequence comes from uncultured Methylotenera sp., assembly GCA_964470225.1. Taxonomy (GTDB): domain Bacteria; phylum Pseudomonadota; class Gammaproteobacteria; order Burkholderiales; family Methylophilaceae; genus Methylophilus. The sequence goes on from CAYYBN010000211.1 coordinate 428, forward strand.
TTGACACTGGCGGGCGGCAAGTCGGTGCAAGGTAAGGTCAGGCTGATTTCGCCGACGGTGGATAACAACACCCGCAATGCGCTGGTGTATGTCGATATTCCCAAAGACAGTGCCAAGCCCGGCATGTACGTGCAAGGCCAAATTGATGTCGGCCAGCAAGCGGGGCTGGCCGTGCCCTTAAGCAGTGTGGTCTACCGCGATGGCTTTGCCTATGTGTTTGCCGTTCGGGGCGGGCAGCAGCAAGGCTTGGCACAAGTGAGCCAGCGCAAGGTGGAAACCGGGCGCACGCAGGGGGATTTAATCGAATTGCTGAGTGGCGTCGGTGCCAATACGCCATTGGTACTCAGTGGCGGCGCATTTCTCAATGAAGGTGATACCGTCAACATTGTCAGTGCAGCCACCCGCACGAAAGGCGGAAACTGAGTATGAATTTTTCCGCCTGGTCTATACGCAATCCGGTACCGGCTATTTTGCTGTTTGTGGTGCTGACTTATCTGGGGCTGAATGCACTGAACAACCTTGGCAAGCAAAACTTTCCGGACATTGAACTGCCGGTGATTACCGTCAGCGCCGCGCTGGAGGGTGCTGCACCGCCGCAGCTGGAAACCGAAGTAGCACGCAAGCTGGAAGACAAAATCGCCACGCTGGGCGGCATAGAACACATGACCACCAAGGTGACGGATGGCAGCGTCAGCATCAGCATACAGTTCACCATAGACACCAACAGCGAAGAAGCGCTGAATCAGGTACGCAACGCGGTTGACAGTGCCCGCTCTGAACTGCCATCAGCCGTGACTAACCCCACTGTGGCCAAAACCACCACCTCGGGCAGCGCGATTTTGACCTATGTGGTGTCTGCCGAGCACATGGACGAAGGCGAGCTGAGCTGGTTTGTTGATAACGAAATCAGCAAGGCCATGCTGGCAGTGAAAGGCGTAGGCAAGGTCGCCCGTACCGGCGGGGTAGACCGCGAAATTCAGGTTAATCTGGACCCGACGCTGATGGCCGGGCTCAATGTCAATGTCAGCGATGTGTCGGCGCAGCTCAAGCGCGTGCAGCAAGATGCCTCGGGTGGCCGCGGCGATATTGGTGACAATATTCAGTCGGTGCGTACGCTGGGCGCTTTACACAGCGCGGATGAAGTGCGCAATCTGGACATTCCGCTGGGCGACGGCCGCCATATCAAGTTATCGCAAGTGGCCGAGGTGAAAGACACCTATGCCGAGCGCAGCACCTATGCCAGCTATGATGGTAAACCGGTCATCCGCTTTGAAATCACGCGCAGCAAAGGCACCAGCGAAGTCACCGTGGCCAAGGATGTGCGCCAGGCCTTGCAGGCGTTCCGCCAGCAGTATCCGCAGGTGCACATCGTTGAGGCCTTTAACATGGTCAAGCCGGTGGAAGACAACTACGAAGGCTCCATGCTACTGCTGTACGAAGGCGCATTGCTGGCCGTGCTGGTGGTATGGTGGTTCTTGCGTGACTGGCGCGCCACGTTGATTGCTGCCGTGGCCTTACCACTGTCGATGATTCCAACCTTCGCCATCATGCAGTACTTTGGCTTTTCGCTAAATATCCTGACCTTGCTGGCCATGGCGCTGGTGGTGGGCATACTGGTCGATGACGCCATTGTCGAGATTGAAAACATCGTGCGCCATTTGCGCATGGGCAAAACACCGTATCAGGCGGCGATGGAAGCCGCCGATGAAATCGGCTTTGCCGTCATCGCCACCACCTTTACCCTGGTGGCCATTTTTCTACCCACAGCCTTTATGGGCGGTGTGGTCGGCAAGTTTTTCAAGCAATTTGGCATCACGGCGGCCATTGCCATTTTGGGCTCGCTGGTGGTGGCACGTCTGCTCACGCCGATGATGTCGGCCTATCTGCTCAAGCCACATCCGGTGCAAGAAGCGCAAGATTCTGGCCTGATGCGCAGTTATTTGCGCAGCGTGGCCTGGAGCCTCAACCACCGCAAAACTATCATGCTCGGCTTTGTGCTGTTTGTGGCGGGTTCATTAAGTTTGGTGCCTTTGCTGCCCAAAGGCTTTGTGCCGCAATCGGACAGTAGCCAAACCAAAGTCAATGTCGAGCTGCAGCCCGGCACCACGTTGGACCAAACACGAGCGGTCATGAAGCAGGCCGAACAACTGGTCAAACAGCACCCCGAGGTCAAAGCCGTGTTCAGTGCTGCCGGTACCGCCACCAGCGGTGGCGGTGGCCCCAATTCATCGCAAACCAGTATCGATGTGCGCAGAGGCACACTGGTGCTGCAACTGACCGACCGCAGTCAGCGCAGTCAAAAACAATCCGAAATTGAAACCGAATTGCGCCAAACCTTGCGCCAGTTACCTGGTGCACGGGTGAGTGTAGGCATCGGCGAATCGGGTGAAAAACTGCAAATTACGCTGGCCAGTGATGACCCGAATACGCTACAAAGCGTTAGCCAGCAGGTGGAAACCGAACTGCGTACGCTCAAAGGCGTGGGCAATATTACCTCAAGCGCCAGATTGCAACGGCCAGAAGTGCAAATTGTGCCCGATGTGGATAAAGCTGCCGAACTGGGTGTGACCGTGGAATCGATTGCCCAGGTAATCCGGGTGGCCACTGCGGGTGATTTTTCCAATACCATGGCCAAACTCAATCTGCCACAACGGCAGGTACCGATTCGCGTACGGCTGGGGCCACAGGTGCGCAGCAGTTTGCAGGACATTGCCCAATTGCGCGTGCCTGCCCGTAATGGCAGCGTCAGTCTGGATACCGTGGCCACTGTGCGCATGGGCAGCGGCCCGCAACAGATAGACCGCATGGACCGCATGCGCAATGTCACGTTTGATATTGAGCTCAATAAACGCCAGATTGGCGAAGTGTTGCGCGAAGCCAACCAGTTGCCCGCGCTGAAAAATCTGCCACCTAATGTCAAGCAACTGGAAGCGGGCGATGCCAAACGCATGAACGAGCTATTTTCCAGTTTTGGCGGGGCCATGCTGATTGGCGTCATGTGCATTTACGTGGTGCAGGTGCTGCTGTTCGGCGACTTTTTGCAACCGGTAACCATCCTCGGTGCGTTGCCTCTGTCACTGGGCGGGGCGTTTCTGGCTTTGCTGGTGACGCATAACAACTTCTCCATGCCCAGTGTGATTGGCCTGCTCATGCTGATGGGCGTGGTGACCAAAAACTCGATCCTGTTGGTTGAATACACCATCATGGCGCGTAAGGAAAGAAAATTGGGCCGGCTGGAAGCGATTATCGACGGCTGCCGCAAACGTGCCCGCCCGATTATCATGACCACCATCGCCATGGCCGCCGGTATGTTGCCGATTGCACTAGGACTG
>CAYYBN010000212.1:0-3753 GCA_964470225.1 uncultured Methylotenera sp.
CAAACGCCAGCGTATCTTTGCCTTTGCGTATCCACAAAATGCTGTTGACCTTCTCCGGCAACTCGGTGGCAATCGGAATAATCAGCAAAGACAACAGCAAAGCCGATACCCCCAGCAAGTCAGCAGCGGTTTCAACCTGATTGATAAACCCTTTGGCACCAACAATCAGCAATGCCAAACCAGCAATCAGTTGCAGGCCTATGGTCATCATATTGGTTGGCAGGCCCAGCCGTGCCAGCAGCATCACGTCTTCTGCCTCGGTGGCATGCCCATCTTCTACCAATGCTTTCGATGCTTGTATGGTCAGCAACACATACACAAAGTAAATCAGCACCATCAGGCTACCGATACCATACCTTACCAGACTGTCCTGATGCGGAATAAACATAGCGGCAGCAGCGAACACAAAAGCCAGAATAAAAAAGTTGAGGTCGCGTACCAAACCACTGCGCTCAGGGCGCACATGCCCATGTGTGCCCCGCCGTTTCCACACTGACAAAGCCATCAGCGCGATGGAGAGGGTAGACAGCATCAGCGGTGCACCCAGAATGGCACCGACGCCAATGTCATGACCGGCATGGGCATTGCCGCCACTGGAGGTGTAGGAAAAAATGGCCAGCAAGGGCACCAACGTTTCTGGCAAGGCGGTGCCCACTGCGGCAAAAACAGACCCGGTCACCCCTTCTGAAATACCCAGCCGCTCGCCCAGGTGCTCCAGCGCGTTGGTAAACACTTCCGCTGCCACCAATATCACCACCAACATCAACAACAATTGTAAAAATACCATGTGTTCCTCTACTCTCTCTGTGGCAGGTCTTGAAACTGACCAGTATAACCAGCCTGGCCGACCTGCACTGCCTGACTCCAAGGCCAGAATCATAGCGCAAGCCGGGTAATTTCACCTACAATATGGGCATGTCAATTTCATTTTCAGCCACACAAACTGCGCAGGCCTTGCAGGCGAATACGACAGCGGTTGATGCTGAAGGCAAACTGGCCGCCGCGTTGTGGCTGCCATCCCCCAATTTTGACACCCGACCAGTGGCTACGGTCATTGACACCATAGTGCTACATAACATTAGCCTGCCACCCGGACAATATGGCGGCGATGGGATTGTACAGTTGTTCACCAACCAGCTTGACCCGGCGGCTCACCCCTACTATGCCGGCATTGCCAACCTTCAAGTGTCGGCACATTTTTTGATACGCCGAGACGGCGCGGCGATACAATTCGTGACTTGCCTAGACCGTGCCTGGCATGCTGGAATCTCCTCTTGGCAAGGCCGCGAACGCTGCAACGATTTTTCGGTCGGAATTGAATTAGAAGGCAGCGACGACGACGCCTTCACTGCGGCCCAGTACCCGCAATTGCGTGTCTTGATTGGCGCATTACGTGCGCGCTACCCGATACGCCATATTGTCGGCCACTCGGACATAGCCCCAGGCCGCAAAACCGATCCCGGCCCTTATTTTGATTGGCAACAACTCACATGATGACCCGTTTTCGCCTGCGTGACCGGCACGCCACTGCTCAACGCTGGCTTTTGCTTTATACGCTTATTTTAAGCCTGTCCGCCTGCCAGCCAGATGCCGGGGATAAACCCGCTGGGCATAAACCCAAAGACAAGCAGAAAAACTTGCCAGTGGTCACCTTGCAAGCCGCCGTCAGCCAATCGGTGCCACTGGTGCAAGAAAGTGTAGGCACACTGGAAAGTATCATCGACCCCACCATTGCCGCCGAAGTCGCCGGACGTGTGTTGGAGGTGACCGTGCATCCTGGTCAGGCGGTGAAAAAAGGTCAGCGCATTGCCACCATCGATGCCACCGACAATCGGTTGCAGTTGCAAGAATCGAGCACGGAAATCAGCCGCATTGAAGCCTTGCAACGCAATCAGGAAAAACAGGTTAACCGCTATCAGACACTGGTTGATAAAAACTTCATTTCACGCAATGCACTGGATGACGCCCATGCCCAGCTGGAAGCCTTGCAACAGCAACTGGCTGCAGCCAAATCGCATGTGGCCGGTATTGCCTACACTGGCAGCAAGCACCTGCTGTATGCGCCTACTGACGGCGTGGTGGAAACACAAATTGTATCCAAAGGTGACTACGTCAAAATTGGCGACCCGGTGGTTAAACTGATTAACAACAGCCGTTTGCGGGCTCATTTGCCGTTCCCGGAGCAGCTGGCGCAGTCGTTAAAGCCTGGCTTACCATTGCTGCTGACCACCCCAGCCTCCAGCAAACCGGTTGAAACGGTGATTCGTGACATTCACCCGCTGATCAAGGCTGACAGCCGTGCGCTGGATGTGACGGCGGATATTTTCAACCAGCCCGACTGGCAACCCGGCGGCAGCGTGCGCGCCAAAGTGATGCTGGGCCAACGCGAACACAGTGTGCTGGTACCTGAACAAAGCGTAGTCCTACGGCCAGCAGGTGAGGTGGTATATGTGGTCAAGGCGGGGGCGGACAAAACGCGTGTTAAACAGCGCATTGTCAAAACCGGGGTGGCCAACGACGGCATGGTTGAAATTATGCAAGGACTGTCTGCCGGTGAACAGGTGGTGGTGGATGGCGCCGGCTTTCTGACCGACGATGCCAAAGTGCAGATTCAGCCTTCTGCCAATAGCAACGAAGCTGCGGGAACAGATCAACATCACCGCCATGGTTCGTCTGCTTCATGACACTGCCAGCACTTTCCGTTAAACGCCATGTACTGGCCTGGATGCTGTCTGGCGTCATGCTGCTGTTTGGCCTGATTGCCTACCAGCGTATTGCAGTTGACCGCTTCCCGGCCATTGAATTTCCTACCATCTCCATTACCACCAATCTAAAAGGCGCCAACCCGGAGATTGTGGATACCAGCATCACCAGTGTGCTGGAAACCTCGGTCAATACCACGCCGGGGCTGGAACATATCCTGTCCTCATCGTCGCCTGGGGTCTCCACCATCACACTCACATTCAAGCTCGAAAAAAATATAGACCAGGCTTATGCCGAGGTGCAGTCCAAGGTTAATCAAGCACTTCGTCGACTGCCAGATGGCACCGATGCGCCTGTCTTGCGCAAGGCTGAAACCAATGATTCGCCAGTATTCTGGCTGGCCTTATATGGTGACAGGACACTGCAACAGTTAAACCTGTATGCCGTTAACATTCTGAAAAAAAAGCTGGAAACTATAGAGGGTGTAGGTCTGGTGGTACTGAACGGGCAGCGCAATCGCACCATACGCGTGGAATTTACCCCCGAGCGCATGGCAAGGTATGGCCTGACCATTAACGACATTACCGATGCTTTCGCCAGAGAACATGTACTGGTACCGGGGGGCTTTCTGGTTCAAGGCAAATCAGAAAAAGTGCTCAAGCTGGATATGGAGTTTCACCGTGTGGCCGACTTGAAACAGATGATAGTCAGCCAGCGCAATGGTGCGCTGATTAAATTGCAGGATGTGGCCAGCGTGCGTGATGATTTGGCCGACTTCAGGCAGATTGCCCGCTATAACGGCCACCCGGCGGTGAGTCTGGGTATCGTCAAAATCCCCAATGCCAATACGGTTGACATCGTGCGTACCGTGCGTGAACGCTTGCAGGAAGACATCTTGCCTAACCTGCCACCCGGCCTGACCATTGCCGAGGGCTACAATGAAGCCCCATACATTGAGCAAATGGTCGATGCACTCAAAGAACATCTGGTGGAAGGCACGCTGTTGGCCGCACTGATCGTGTTCCTGTTTATGCGCTCGTTCAGTTCTAC
>CAYYBN010000213.1:0-3740 GCA_964470225.1 uncultured Methylotenera sp.
ACGTTCGGCGTTGCCGTAGACCAAGATATCGGCTTTGGAATCGATCAGTACCGAGCGGCGCACTTTGTCTGACCAGTAATCATAATGCGCAATGCGGCGCAGGCTGGCTTCAATGCTGCCAATGACCAGCGGCACTTCGGGGTAGGCTTCTTTACAGCGCTGTGAATACACCAGAATGGCGCGGTCGGGGCGCTTGTTGGCTTGGGCATGCGGGGTGTAGGCATCGTCGGAGCGGATTTTACGGTCGGCCGTATAACGGTTAACCATGCTGTCCATATTGCCGGCACTCACACCAAAATATAGGTTGGGTTTGCCCAAGGCCGTGAACGGTTCGGCGGTTTGCCAGTCCGGCTGGGCAATAATGCCCACACGAAAGCCCTGCGCTTCCAGCAGACGGCCTATGAGCGCAGCACCAAAGCTGGGGTGGTCGATATAGGCATCACCACTAATCAAAATAATGTCGCAGCTATCCCAGCCCAATGCGTCCATCTCGGCGCGACTCATGGGCAACACAGGGGCTGTGCCAAAACGCTTGGCCCAATACGGACGATAGTGTTGCAGGGGTTTGGCAGCGAGAGAGGTGTAGGCTTCCACAAAAACAACCGGAGTGAGAAAATGGTGTGTATTTTACGCGCTAATCGATTGATTAGAAAATGTTTTTACTAATTATTTGTGTATAACTATCTGTGCATACAAGTCATACTGTCGATTGCAAACCACTATCGCCACACACAGGTGGCTTGATTGATGTGGCCGACATCGAAAAATACGCTACGCTGCTGTTTGTCGCCCCGATGTAAAAATGTAACCGCAACACTGGCGTGGCTAGGCAAGCGTCAGCTAGACTGTAAAACAAAATACGACAAATCTCAGGGACATGAAGAACCATCAACTGTTACGCAGTTTTTTACTGCCTTTTGCCGTCATCGGCCTGCTGATGTCCAGCGCGTCATTCTTTTATGCCTTTAACCACCATTTACAAACCATAGAGGCAATGGCCGCTCAGGAAACACTCAAAGTTTCCAACTTGTTGAGCACAGCGCGCACGCTGGTCGGTGAGCACGTACTCTCCAGCATCGCCCTTCTCAAACACCAATCTTTACGTTATGGCCCTCCCGCAATCGAGGGCTACACCGCGATTCATGGCGAGCGTATTCCCAATCTGGTCTTTGGCAGTGCCGCACAAACAGGCAATATTCAATTGGTCAATGACGTAACCCGCATAGGCAGTGGGACCGCCACACTGTTTGTACGCAATGGGGAACAGTTTATTCGCATTGCCACCAATGTAAAAAAAGCCGACGGCAGTAATGCCTTTGGTACCGCGCTGGACCCCCACGGCAAGGCCATCGTGCATTTGTTAAACCGGCAGCCATTTTACGGGGTAGTAGATATACTGGGTGAAGCCTATTTATCGCGCTACGAACCGATGTTTGATCAGCAAAATCAACTGATTGGTGCCTGGTATGTCGGCTACAAACTGGACTTGTATGCACTGGATCAGGCCATCAAGCAGTGGCGCTTTATGGACCGCGGTTTCGTCGTGATTACCGATGGCAAGGGCGCGATTCGTTTCCTGTCCAAAAACGTCAGCAAGCCGTTGGCTGAGTTGGCGGTAGGTCAGCGCCATGCACGCTGGATAGAGGTCAGGCGCTACGTACCCGCATGGGATTTTGATATTCATCTGTTTTATCCCAAGGAGTATGCTTATCTGGAAGGTATCAAAGCGCTCTCCCCATGGTTTGTGATTTTTATGCTGATTGCACTGGCGGTGCTGGCGGTGCTGGGCTTCAACCTAAAACGCTTTGTGCTGAACCCGCTCGGGGGTGACCCGGAAACTGCCCGCGCCATGCTCATGCGCATCGAGCATGGCGATTTTACCGAAGACGACACGCACGCCCCTGCACATACCCTCATCGCCAGCATCGTGGTCATGCGTAGCCGTCTGCGCACCTTGTTACAGACCATGCAGCAAAATACCGAGCGCCTGCAAATTTCTGCCAATGTGTTTGAACATGCCCATGACGCCATTTTTATCACCGACAACCGCGGGTTAATCGTACAAACCAACCCTTCATTCAGCCAGCTTACCGGACTGGCCGCCAGCGACTGTTTGAACCAGACACCGGCTGCATTGGGGCTGGCACATCGAGACAATGGCTTTTTTAGCGCATTTTTTGCGCAACGCAAATTTCAGGAATGGAAAGGCGAGGTTTGGAACCTGCATGCCAACGGTCATGAGTATCTGGTAGGCATGGAATTGTTTCCAGTGCTGGATGACTATGGTCAGTTAAAACATTATGTGGGTCTGTTTGCCGACATTACCCAGGCCAAACAACAGCAATTGTTGCTGGAGCACATGGCCTATCATGATGCCCTGACACAGTTACCCAACCGTATCCTGTTTTCTGAGAAGCTGCAACTGGCCTTGCTGGATGCTGAAAAGCGAAAACATGCGGTCGCAATAGGCTATATCGACCTCGATGACTTTAAAATCGTCAACGACCAGCATGGACATGCCTGTGGTGACAAACTACTGCAACTGCTGGCCAAGCGCATGCAGGGTCTGCTGAGCCCGCAGGACACGCTGGCCAGACTGGGCGGTGACGAGTTTGCTCTATTGCTTTCCGGCCCTAATACCAGTCGCGAATTTGCCAGCAAAATGCAAAAGCTGCTGACGCAGATTGAAAAACCGTTTGTCATCGACCAGCTCAAATTCAGCATTTCGGCCAGCATCGGCTATACAGTGTTTCCAATAGACCAAAACCCACCGGATACCTTGTTGCGGCATGCAGACCACGCCATGTATTACGCCAAAACCCATGGTGGTCGCCAGGTACATTTGTTTGACCTGGCCTCAGCCTATGAATCGCAACAGGAACAACTGGTAATGCGCGACCTGTTACAAGCCATACGGCAGGAAGAGTTGAAACTGATTTACCAGCCGCAAGTGTGCGTACAAACTGGCCGTGTCGTGGGCTTTGAAGCCTTGTTACGTTGGCAACATCCTCAACATGGCCTGCTTAATCCGGGTGAATTTCTGGCACTGATTGAACACAGCAGCCTGATTTGTGACATCGGCCAGTGGGTGATTCGGCAAAGTCTGCAACAACTGGCGACTTGGAATGCACAAGGGGTGCGTACTAAAATTGCAGTCAATATTGCCGCCTTCCACCTGATGCAAAAACCGTTTGCCAAGCAGATACAAAAGCTGCTCAAACAGCATACCAGTGTCGCATCGGAACAACTGCAACTGGAAATTACCGAGAGCGCGGCCATTCATGACTTTGACAAGGCCAATCTGGCCATCCAGCAATGCCGGGCACTGGGCATCAGCTTTTCGATTGATGACTTTGGTGCAGGCTATTCTTCCTTGATTTATTTGCGCAAATTACCGGTAGACATGATTAAAATAGACCGTAGTTTTGTACACAGCATGTTGAATAACGAAGAGGACCTGGCAGTCATTCGCGGTGTGATCACCATGTGCCGTGAGTTCCAGCGCGAGGTGGTGGCAGAAGGCGTGGAGCAGTCGCAGCAGGTGGCCATACTGGCGCAACTGGGTTGTCATTACGTGCAAGGCTACCGCATTGCCAAAGGCCTACAAGGGCCGCAAGTCTTGGAATGGCTACAAAAAAATCAGCCTTTCCATTTTGATTAACTTGCCCATCACCGATGTCAGACATTCCATACACACAACTTTGGCTACCCGGTGGTCCGGTCAGCGTGTTGCAGGGGAC
>CAYYBN010000214.1:0-234 GCA_964470225.1 uncultured Methylotenera sp.
AGCCTCCTTTGCTTATGACCGCGGTGATATTGTTGATGGTGATAATTTGGTGGCTCAGGTGCTCGCTAAGGATCCACGTAATCAAGCAGCACTGATGTTAAAAGGCAATCGCGAATTTCAGCAAAAAAAATACAAAGATGCCATTGCGAACTTTCGTTTGATTGTGAAAGATGCCCCAAGCTATGCGCCTGCGTTAGCCTTGCTTGCGCAAGCGCATGAGCTCTCAGGAGAAAA
>CAYYBN010000214.1:244-3739 GCA_964470225.1 uncultured Methylotenera sp.
CGGACCCCAAGTATGCTTTGTTGTTCGTAGATTATCTAGTTAAAAACGCGCAATTTGATTTGGCGCAAAAAATGGTGAATGGGTTGGCGGTGGCAAATCCCAAAGATGTAGATGTGCTTAAGCATCAAGCTGCTGTGAAACTGGCGATAGGCGATTTAAGTGGTGCAGAAGCGATAGCTAAAGAATTGAAAGCCATGGATAACAAGGCAGCGAACACACTGCTGGGCACTATTTACATGAATGAACGAAACTATGACGAAAGTGTGTCTGCCTTCCAAAAAAACTACATGGAAACTCCGAACGACTATCAGGCTTTATCTGCATTAATTAAGTCTTTGGTCAATGCAGATAGAAAACTAGAAGCGCAAAAAATGCTTCAACAAGTTGTGAATAATAACCCTGACAACCTGAAACCCAAGTTGCTACTGGCAAAATTACTTATTCATTTGCATGACAACAATGCGGCAATTGCAACTTACAAACAAATTATCCAAACACATCCAGATACCTTAGATGCTTATCAGCAACTTGGTGAATTGTTGTCTGATACAGGCCGGTTCGATGAAGCAGAACAAGTGTTGAATGAAGGTATCAAGGCCGTTAAGCAATCCTCTGTACTGACTCAACTGCTTGCAACAAATTATGAGCGCAAAGGTGACTACGATAAAGCGATTGCCATTTATGCTGATCTGATTCAAAAAGAACCAGATTCAGTGGTGGCGAAAAATAATTTTATTAGTCTGATTACTGACTACAAAACAGACATGGTACTGTTAAATAAAGCTTACGCATTGTCTAAAGACCTAATTTCAACTTCACCATTTATACTGGATACCGTTGGTTGGATTGCTTATAAAGTTGGCAAATTTGATGAGTCCAAGCGCGCGCTCCAAAATGCATCAGATGCAGCTCCAAAAGTCGCATTGTTTGCTTATCACTTGGGTATGGCGCAAGCTGCTTTGTCCGATAAGGCGGGTGCCAAGGAGTCTTTGCAGCGCGCATTAAAATTAAAAGCAAACAATCAGGAAGTCCCAGTCGATTTAATTAATAAAAAAATTCGAGAACTTTCTGATGCGGCTTAGGCAAGCAATCATTTTTTTATATAGTGTTGGAAATTAGTCAATTGAAAATCGTTCCTGTTATTCTTTCTGGCGGGTCTGGTACCCGTTTGTGGCCTCTATCTAGGGCTATTTTACCAAAGCAATTGTTACCACTGGTGTCAGAACACACCATGTTACAAGATACGCTGAACCGCTTGAAATCATGGGACGGCATTCAGTCACCCATCATTGTTTGTGGCAATGATCACCGTTTTCTGGTGGCTGAACAGCTAAGACAAATTGATGTGAATCCTGCCGCCATTATTCTTGAGCCGATGGCTAAAAACACTGCGCCGGCCATTGCGGCAGCTGCACTGTCTGTAACAGACCAGGAAGCTTTGATGCTGGTATTGCCTGCGGATCATGTGGTGAAAGACGTTACTGCATTTGAAGCTTCTGTGCGTCGTGCAATTCCCGCTGCAAGCCAGGGCAGACTGGTCACTTTTGGTATACAACCCACTCACCCAGAAACAGGTTATGGCTATATTCAATCTGCAATCAGTCTGGCGGGTGCTGAAGGTTGTTTTGAAGTGGCTAAGTTTGTAGAAAAACCTGACCTTGCGACTGCGCAAGGTTATCTGGACGCCGGTAACTTCTCATGGAACAGTGGTATGTTTCTGTTTAAGCCCAGCGCATTCTTGTCCGAATTGTCTGCCTATGCGCCAGAAATTTATTCTGCCGTCAGTCGTGCAGTTGTAGAGAGTTATAAAGATCTGGATTTTCTGCGTCTAAATGAAGCAGCGTTCTCCTCTTCGCCCTCTGATTCTATTGACTATGCCGTAATGGAAAAAACCAAGCTTGCAGCTGTCGTACCGTCGGATATCGGCTGGAGTGATGTGGGCTCATGGACGGCACTCAAAGATGTTCAATCGCAAGATGCATTAGCAAATGCTGTACGCGGCGATGTCTACTTAAATAATGTTAAAAATACCTTGGTGCGTTCGGAAAATCGTTTTGTTGCCGCAGTTGGCGTAGAGGATCTGTTAATAGTTGAGACCAGTGATGCCGTGCTCGTTGCCCACCGTGACTGTGCGCAAGATGTGAAATCTGTTGTGGATTACCTCAAACGCAATGGTAGGAGTGAACATCAGTTACACCCACGCGTATACAGACCTTGGGGTTGGTATGAAGGAATAGATATGGGTGAACGCTTTCAGGTTAAACGCATCATGGTGAAGCCAGGTGAAAAGCTGTCATTGCAAATGCATCATCACCGTGCTGAGCATTGGGTCGTGGTCAGTGGTTCTGCCATGATTACGGTCGATGGTGTGACCAAACTTTTTACCGAAAACGAATCCACCTATATCCCGATAGGCTCTACCCACAGACTGGAAAATCCAGGTAAGTTGCCTCTACATTTGATTGAGGTGCAATCTGGCAGTTACCTCGGAGAAGATGACATTGTCAGGTATGAAGATACCTATGGGCGTCATTAGACAGCATGGGGACGCTTAATGAGATAACTGCCACCAGCTCGGTGGGCTTTGGTACCAGTGGTGCCAGAGGTTTGGTGTCTGCAATGACGAATGAGGTATGTGCAGGCTACACTGAGGCTTTTATCCAATCTATCAGACAGCAGTTTAGCTTTAAAGCTGTTGCGATTGCAGTTGATCTCAGGCCTAGCAGCCTTAAAATCGCTGCCTACTGTGCGAGCATGATCAAGCAGTTAGGGCTAGAGGTTAATTTTTGTGGGGAAATTCCAACACCAGCGCTCGCGTTGTTTGCACAGCAAGAGAAAATTCCTGGAATCATGGTCACGGGTAGCCATATTCCCTTTGATCGCAATGGTCTCAAGTTTTATCGTCCGGACGGTGAAATTACTAAGGCCGATGAAGTGTCCATGTTGCAAAGCCAGTTACAAACCCCTGCAAATAATGTGGCCGTATTACCTGTTGAAAGTTTGCTGGCTAGACAACGCTACATGCAGCGATATCTCAATTTATTTGGGCATCAACCTTTGTCTGGTCTTAAAGTGGCTTTATACCAACACTCCTGTGTTGGTCGTGATTTGATGTTTGAATTATTGTCACAACTTGGCGCATCGGTGATTCCTTTAGATCGTTCAGATACCTTTGTGCCGATAGATACTGAAGCAGTCTCCGAAATTGATATTCAGAGAGGTCGGCAATGGGCCTCGCAATTCGAATTTGATGCAATCGTTTCAACAGATGGTGATGGAGATCGGCCATTGATTGGCGATGAGCAGGGTCAGTGGCTACGCGGCGATATTGTAGGTTTGTTGACAGCCCGCTTACTGGGGATTGAGGCACTGGCAGTGCCAGTCAGTTGTAACACCGTCATTGAAAAAACCGGTTTTTTTACTCAGGTTAAACGTACCAAAATCGGCTCCCCATTCGTAATTGCTGCGATGTCTGAATTGACCACAGCAGGTAAT
>CAYYBN010000215.1:0-3735 GCA_964470225.1 uncultured Methylotenera sp.
ATACGATTGGTTAAATGCACTGCGCTGACAATGCTCTTCCGCCAGCCATTCGGTGCCCGGCCCCAGATAAGTACACAGCATGCGAATACCAGTGCGATCAATGTGGAATTTGGGGCACATGGCCTGGTGTATTACTTCCAGCCTTAAGCCAATCTGTGCACAGCCTAGCAAGTCCGCATACAGCATGTTCAAGCGCGCAATGTCGTCCAGCAAGGCCTGTTTGCCATCACCTGCGGGTAGGCGCATTTCAGAATCCAGCTGTTCGCTGCTGGCGTCTGGCGATATGGTCAGGCGAATGCCGTGTCCCATGCGCGGCGCCATCTGTTGCAGATAATTGTGGATGGCCGTGTTTTCGGGGCGTGGCACCACCGTGACTTGCTGTTCCGGTTGAAAAATAGCGAGCATAGACATGACATCAAAATCGCTTGCAAGCCAGTTAGTCGGTGGTTGAAGCGGCTTAGGCCGCGGACGTAATGGTTGGCGCATGCTGGTAAACATCTAGACCAGTCCTTGATTTAAAGTGTAGCGACGGCTTCGTCGACTTCGTTGGATTGTATTTGTGCTGTCCAGCCTGGAAATGGATCAGGCCATGTGCGCCAGATGTCCATACCGAGCGCGATTTCGTGCTGCGTAAGCAAGCAGGCATCAAACTGGGCGGTCAGCGCTGCTTTATCCATCTGCATGCCGATGATGACCAGCTCTTGTTGGCGGTCACCAAATGGTTCCTGCCAGCGGTCACGAATATGTTGCAGGCTGCCCCGGTCTTGGGGCCAGTGATCCTTAGGCGTCGCTACCCACCATAGGCCTGCCAGTTCGGTACGGGTCACGGCACCGGCTTGTGACCAGCTCGCACAAATATCCGGTTGGGAAGCAATCCAGTAACGGCCCTTGGAGCGTATGACCCCCGGCCATTCGCTGTTGAGCCATTGCCAAAGCCGTTGCGGGTGAAACGGCCGTCGGGCGCGGTAGACAAAGCTGGAAATACCGTATTCCTCGGTTTCTGGCAGGTGTTCACCACGCAGTTCTTGCAGCCAGCCTGGGGCTTCTGCTGCCTGATCAAAATCAAACAGCCCGGTATGCATGATGCGATGCAGTGGTACTTTGCCAAAGCTGCTGTGCAAAATCTGCGCGCGCGGATTGAGCGTTTTGAGGATGCCCTCCAGCCGTGCAATTTCATCCAGTGTCATCAAATCGGTTTTGTTCAGGATTAATACATCACAAAACTCAATCTGGTCAACCAGTAAATCGACCACCGTGCGCTCATCTTCATCGCCCAGCGATTCCCCACGGTAATGCAACATATCTTGCGAGCTGTAATCCTTAAGAAAATTGTAGCCATCAACCACGGTCACCATGGTGTCCAGTTGTGCCACGTCAGCCAGCGAAACCCCGTCTTCATCAGCAAAGGTAAAGGTTTCGGCGATGGGCAGGGGTTCCGAGATACCCGTGGTTTCAATCAGTAGATAGTCAAAGCGGCCTGCTTTGGCCAGACGGGTAATCTCCACCAGCAAGTCTTCGCGCAAGGTGCAACAGATGCAGCCGTTACTCATTTCGACCAGTTTTTCTTCCTGACGCGACAGTTCGGCACCGCCATCGCGCACCAGTTGTGCGTCTATATTCACTTCGGACATGTCATTGACAATCACCGCGACGCGCTTACCTTCGCGGTTATTGAGAATGTGGTTGAGCAGGGTGGTTTTACCGGCACCTAAAAATCCGGACAGGACTGTTACAGGAAGTTTTTGCATGACTTTTCTCAATCTATATTAATGATGAAACAGGCGTTCACGACGTTCATGTCGTTCTTGTGCCTCGATACAAAGTTTGGTGGTGGGCCTGGCCAGCAGCCGTTGCAAGCCGATAGGTTCGCCTGTTTCCTCACAATAGCCATAGTTGCCGTTGGCGATGCGTTGCAAGGCTGACTGTATGGTTTTTAAATGCTTGCGCTCACGGTCGCGGGTTCTCAATTCCAGTCCACGGTTTTCTTCTTCGGTGGCGCGATCCAGTGGATCTGGTGTTTCCTGTTGTTCTTGCAAATGGTCGCTGGTTACTCGCATATTGGTTTCCAACAGCTGCAATTGCGTTTCCAGTACATGTTTGAAGAAGGCCAGTTGCGCATCATTCATATAGGCATGTTCTGGCATCGACAGTAACGCTTGTTCTGAGAGTGGTTGTGATGACATATTTGGCAACAGTGTTGCAATGCAATTTTGTTGCATATTATCGAAATATGCCATTTATTGCAACATAGTTGCAAATTTGGTGCGCACAATCAGGTGCTGTGAAGTTTGTCTATGTCGACGAACAGATCAGTCAATGGGTCAGCTTAACTGTGCTGTCACATTGGTATACAGCGTAGGACTATTGAGTATTTTTTAGCGCAATGAGGTGTCTATACAGCCGATTGCTGGCCACAGGACGGGTATCGGTGTTGCATTAAGCGGTCATCTGTTGGCAGTCAGGACACAAGCCTTTCAGGCTGATTTCTATATGCGACACCTGATAGGTATCAAAAATGGCCTGGGGAATATGTGCTGCCAGTTCATGAATGCATAACACGGTGCCACAGGACTGGCAGTGCAGATGCGCATGGCCGTGATTGTTGATCATGCCGGGCGCGTTTTGAGATGTGGTTTTATAGCTACGTTTGGGGCTGTTGAGCTGATACTTCCAGGCACGGTCATCGGTGGAGATTTTATGGATCAGTGCGTTTTCCTGTAACCAGTCAAGCACACGATAGACCGTGACACGGTCCATTTCTTTCACCCCTTGCAGCGCACCCAGAATTTCTGGCTGGCTGAGCGCGGTATGCGAGTTGAGCAGGGTGCTCAGTACGGCCGCCCGTGCTTTGGTTGGACGCAGACCCGCGTCTATGATGAGTTGTTCGGCATTGTGCATGACACGATTGTATCAAAACAAAATGTTTTGCTATCACAAATTCATTGCGTTGTAGCAATTTGAATGTAGTGAGCTTTGAGTCAATTTTTGGTTAAAAAAACACTAATACAACGCAGGATGAAATCTACATATTTGCTCATGTACGAATTATTTAATGGAGCGAATATGTGTCCGCGTTACTTTAAAAACCAAATTAAATCACTATTTAAAAAAATTGTTGATTGGTTGAAACAGCTAAAAACAATAGTTGATTGGTTGAAACAGTGCATGCATGTACTAGAGATTATCCATTGGCTGATAGAGTTATTTGAAAAATTTAGTCATTTATTAGATTGGCTGATGACGTATTTTAGCTAGAACAAGATAACATCGAGCAACCGGCCTTTTGCCTTGCCCAGTCTGGTCGTTTTTGCGCAAAGGCGTCTTTGCCAGCCTGTACGGTATAGGGCTTACGCAACACATCCAGCAATTCCAGCAAGCGGCTGTTATCGCCATTGCTGGCCAGGTCTATGGCTTCTTGCGCCAGATAGTTGCGTAGCACATACACCGGATTGGCGGCTGCCATCCGTTGATGGCGTTGTTCAGCACTTTGCGTGCTTTGCTTGAGGCGCTGGCAGTAGGTGTGTAGCCAGGCCTGGATATCGTCCTTAAAATGTTGCCAGCCTTGTTCGGTGTAAAACGCCGTTTGTAATGTGCCTACTTGCGGCTGTTGCACATCAATCTGCGCCAGTTGGGTAAAAAACAGGGTTTGGTCAACTTCGGCACGCGTCATCAGTTCGAACACCTGGTTGATCCAGTCGCCATCGTCGTTGTGCCACTGGTCTATGCCAAACTTGT